>NZ_JBHUNA010000024.1:0-135691 GCF_042685205.1 Lentibacillus juripiscarius | reverse complement strand
CCGCTATTTTATTCCCGGTTCCCTCTTCCACGACTTCTTCCTGGTATTTTTGTTGCGGCATATCCATAATGGATTCCACATCAGCAGTGAATATGCTCGACATGAACCGAAAGCCAATGGAAACTACGAATAAAATGGCCGCTATTCCCAGTGCAAACCAACGTTTTTTGTTCAATTAGTATCCTCCATTCTATGTACATGATGTATAGACCAATGATACTACAATTTTTGCCAAATCGTCACGCGACAATTAGTGATAGACTTCGTAATTCTGGCCAGTCTGTGCACCTTCTGCACTTTTCACATACGCTCTTGCCACCTTTTGAGCTGGAACAGGAGTAAAGCCGGCAAACTTCTCACCAAGTCTTTCCCATGACTCCTCTGCTATATTCGGGCTTACACAATTGATCCGGATTCCTCTTGGCATTTCAATCGCTGCTGCTTTCACGAAAGCTTTCACCCCGCCGTTTGCCATCGCTGCGGACGCCCCCATTGGGATTGGGTCATCCATCATGACACCGGTGGTCAGCGTGAAACTGCCACCGTCATTGACATATTCCTGGCCGAGCAGCACTAAATTCACTTGCCCCTTTAGCTTGCTTTGGATTCCCTTTTCATTCAGTTCCGGGGTCAATTCCGGTATAGCCTTAAAATTCGCACCGCCTGATGCATTGATCACCGCATCCACACAACCTATTGCTTCGTACATAGCAGCAATACTGTCCGGAGATGTAATATCGACAGAAACATCCGCCCCATTCCTTCCAGCCCGGATAATCTCATGCTTACGCCCCAATGCTTCCGTAATCTTCGTTCCAATTGTACCGCTCGCTCCAACTATAAGTATACGCATCGTACGTACAGCCCCTTTCCATGTTTGGCAAACGCCTTTTTCCAGCGTACCCGGCCAAGAGCAAAACTCTTTCCCTTCTTCACGCGCTCCCGACACAGGCACTTCCCTAGAAATATATCCAAATCACTCGTCCCATATGTCTCAAGCAATGCCAAAAATTAGCTACGGCCAGATCATCTCTAGCCGTAGCGCCTAGCATCACGCTGTGGATTTTTAATGAAAAAGGCCATCACAAGCCCTACCACAGCGATAAAACCAACAACAAAGAAGGAAATATTAACACCGTGAACCGCTCCTTCCAGACCCTGGTCCGGAATCGCACTGTTGGACATCACCGTAACCATCATCGCAGTCCCAACGGCACCGGATACTTGCCGCATCGTATTGTTCATGGCCGTTCCATGCGGCATCAATTTATCGGGCAGTACGTTCAGACCAGCCGTCGTAACCGGCATCATGACCATCGCCACACCGAACATCCGAACAGCATTGACGGCAGCGATGTATGCGAACGTCGTTTCTGTTGTCATGTCCGAAAACATGAACGTCGTGACGCTCACGATGATCAGTCCGATTACCGCCAGCCATCTGGCTCCGAATTTGTCAAACAATCTTCCGGTAATCGGGTTCATCAGTCCCATCAGAGCAGCCCCTGGCAAAAGAGCCAGCCCCGATTCAAGTGCGGAGAACCCAAGCATGTTCTGCATCAGAATCGGCAATACGGTTGCCGCCCCAATCATGGCCATGAACACAACCATGCCAAGCGCTGTCGTCAGCGTGAACATTTTATACTTGAAGATCCTGAATTCAAGAATTGGTTCTTTCAGCTTCAGCTGTCTTAGAATAAACCAAGTCAGTGAAATCGCCCCTACAATCATCGAGACAATGACCTGGGTGCTTCCCCAGCCATTTGGACTCGAACCGGCCACACTGAATCCGTACAATAGACCGCCGAAACCGAGTGATGACAGAATAATGGATAGAACATCGACTCTTGGGTTCGTTCGTTCCGTAACGTTTCTTAATAAAAAGTAAGCAATAGCAATATCAATAACGACAATCGGGAAAACAACGTAGAACAGGCTCCGCCACGGGAACTGCTCAACCAGGTAACCGGATAAAGTTGGCCCGATTGCTGGCGCGAAAGCAATAACCAGCCCGAACATTCCCATGGCCGAACCGCGATTTTCAACCGGATAAATAAGCATGAGAATGGTCTGCATCAGCGGCATAATAATACCAGCACCTGCTGCCTGGACAATCCGTCCTACCATCAGGAGCCCGAAAGTCGGTGCAACGGCACAAATAAGTGTACCTAATCCAAATAAACCCATGGCTGTAATAAACAATGTTCTTGTCGTAAACCGGCCAATCAGTAAAGCTGTTACTGGAATCATAATGCCGTTTACCAGCATGAAAATGGACGTAAGCCATTGGGCAGTGCTCTCTTCAAGGTGCAGGTCTGCCATAATATGCGGAAGCGCAGTTGCCAGCAATGTCTGGTTCAGTATCGCCGCGAACGCTCCCGAAATAAGAACTAACATAATGGTTGTTCGTTTCGTCTTCTGATTTGACTCCTGTTTCTGGTCATGCTCTGTCATAAATGATCCTTCTTTCTGTAAAATTCAATAAAGTGACCTCCCTGAGTAGAAGGGGACTTCAGACACATAATCAGTCATTATAGTAGAAAAACCTGTTAAAGGGAATAGTATTTTTCCCCCATTGGAAATCCCGGCATTCGTCCCGAAATTTTTATGTTTTCTTAAATTGTAAAAAAGCAGCAAGTACTGCGCCGCCCGTTAATACCGGGTATGTTCCGCTAAACGCTGTCAGAATCAAAAAGCAAACAGCCATGCTTTCTGCAATTTCAAATCTGGCAGGCTGTTTCGCCAGTATTGCCATTGATTTTTCGATTTTGATGTTATAAATATATGAGAACACAACGCAGTAGAATACCAAATTCAGCGGAGACCATAAAGTAAAATGCACATAATGAAAAATCAGTATCGGCACAAACAGAAAGATGCCACCTGCTGCAACCCAAATAAAATAGGACTGTCTATATCCTTCCAAATTCCATGGCAAAACATGCAAAATATCAGACCTCATTCGATCCGTATAAAAACTTGCGGCAATGGATGTGTAGGTATAAATGGCAACAGCGACACCGATAGGAAATAGATGGTCATGCAGAACCATGAGCAAGGTAAGCATCAGAACTAGTACACCAATTGTCTGAACAGCAGATTCCATATTTTTTCCGAAATAGACCCGCCACATCCGGTGAAAAATGGCCTGATTAGAAACAAAAGGTTTTTTGCGCCGGGAATGTCCAGGAAACATGCTATGATTCCTCCGTCGCTTAAACTTTGTCTTAGCTGCATAGCCAATCAGCGGCATCCGCCAAATTTGAAAATCACTCGCATCCGTTACCTTTTGCCACTGGATACCGCGAAACATGTTTTGGATCACAAGTACGGCAATCAGAAAAATGGCAAACACAAGCCCAGCGGCAATATACGGTTGTGTAAACAGTCCCGCAGCGGCATTAACAGCAATTGCGGCAAACAGAAAGCCAAGCTTGATCTGCCATGATTGGGAAAACAGCTTCCATTGCGGCACAGCCATCAGCAAATCATACGCAGCAATCAACACAACGTAGGCTATGATTACTGAAGCGGAGATTGGCGTCATGACTCCAATCAGGAGCGCTGCCGCAGCATAGATAACAATACTTTTGACCCACTTCCAGGCAAAAATAATAATCCATAGTTTCTCCTTACTATATGGCAGCAACATGAGCTGATAATCCGAACTGGAAAACAGCACCCCGGGGTCACGGAATGATTGAATAATGTACCGGATGGGGAGCACCGTCAAAAACAGCCCAAAACCCGCCTCCGCGTACTTTTCCATCGTCATAAAATAAGGCTGATAAGCTTCCAGAAAATCGCCAAAAATAAAAAAGGCTGCAAACATATAAATGCCAAGCACACCGGAATAAATGGCCGTCGTTTTATCAAACATTACATGGAATGCCTGCTTATACATCATTCTTTTCTTACGGAAACGATTTTTGCGGAGAAAAGTGAACACTCTTAACTCATTCGTCATCGTCTGTTCTCCTTTTAATCGTAAGAAAATCTGCAGCGGAACCTTGCTTTTCTATTTTCCCGTGCTGGAGCATAATATAATGTCCAGCAATACCCCTCACTCGCTCAAGCTGATGAGTTGTCAAAAGAATGCCGGTCCCTTCCGACACTTTTTCCCTGATCAGTTCTTCCAAATATTCCATTGCGTAGATATCCAGTCCCATAAACGGCTCATCAATCAGCAACAGTGGTGTGTCCGGAAGCAGTGCACAAATCGTTTGGACTTTTTGCCGCATTCCTTTCGATAACTGCTCCGGATAGTCATCCAGCTTATCCTCCAGCTCAAACCCTGCGGCATACCGCCTGATTCGTTCCTGAAGCACTTGCTCATCCAGCGCATAGCTCATTCCGTACAGCTGAAAATGCTGCATCGCCGTCAATTCCGTCATTAAAAGCGGTTCCTCCGGCAAATAGGACAGCTGCTGTTTATAAGTCAGAAATGACTCATCCTGTCTGTACGTTCCGTTGACAGTAATGGTTCCTTCTGATTTTTCCAACACCCCCATAATCGTTTTGATTAGTGTGGATTTTCCGGCGCCATTATGGCCGACCAGTGCGGTAACCGAGGATGCATCCATCGTAAACGATATATCATCAAGCAAGGTTGTCCCGCCGATATTTGTACTGACATTCTGAAGCTTTAACACACACATCGACATCATCCCATCTTTAACCTCTTCCTATATATATCATTCGACAACCTCTTCTAAACTCCTGCACGCTAACGTTTAATAGATGCAATGCCAGGGAAGAAGTTTTAACAAAACAATACCCAGAGGAGGTGCTGGTAATGGCGGAAGAAATTTTCGGACCTTTTGATTCGGTGGAAGAAGCAGTCAAAACAGTCGACATACTGGAACTAGAAGGTTACAGCAACTCAAACATTACAATTTTCGCAGATGGAACGTACGCTGAGAAGCTTCATGACAAAACTGATGTGAGAGTGGTCAGTCTCGAACATGAAACAAATCAGGATGACCCATCCATCATCGACAAGATTAAAAAAGTAATCTTTACTGGAATTAACGAAACTGCCGACATATATAACCAACTGCTGGACAGAGGGTTTTCGGAAGGACAGGCCAAAGATTACAGCGAACGAATCAAGTCGGGGAAAATCGTCCTCACTGCAGAACCTGAATTAAAAATGGGGAACGATCCAACTGAAGATACGACAAAAATGAAGGAAAACGTGGACCATATTTATCAATAATAGTTGGGAAATGGAGTAATCGGCATCAAGCCGATTACTTTTTACATTAGGGCCTCGAGTGCAGAATGGTGTGCTCCCCTGCCGGAAACTCACCAGATTCACATGCCAAACATTTAGCTGGAACCGAGCCGCTTGGAGCAATATAATGGAGAAAAAAGGAATGTTCGAAAATGTGTCTTATTAATTTTCATTTAGGGGATCATTCGAATTATAAACTGATTATGGCCGCCAATCGGGACGAGTTTTACAGGCGTCCAACTGCTCCGGCCGGCTTTTGGGAGGATCAGCCACACATACTGGCCGGACAGGACCTGGAAGGAATGGGCACTTGGCTTGGCATCACAAAAAGCGGTCGTATAGCGGCGTTGACGAACTATCGTGATCCAAACGAAGAACAGCATAATAAAAAATCCCGCGGACATATTGTGCGGAATTTTCTCGAAAGCAGCACACCAGCAGCCGATTTTCTAACCAGCCTGCAGCAGGAAAACAGGTCGTACGGCGGCTTTAATCTAATTGCCGGCCATCCCGATCAATTATATTACTGCAATAATATTCATGACGACCTTTATCCAGTGACAGCCGGCACGCACGCATTGAGCAATGCATTCCTTGATACACCGTGGCCCAAAACGGTCAAAGGAAAAAAGGAATTGAAAAACTATATAACGAACAATCGAACCTTATCAATTGATGCCCTATTCACGATCCTGTCCGACGCTGAGGAAGCCGGCGATGATTGGCTCCCTGACACTGGTGTTGGCCTGGAATTGGAGCGAAGATTATCACCACTGTTCATCAAAACACCCGAATATGGTACCCGTTGCTCGACTATTTTACTGGTCGATAAGCAACATAATGTTACATTCGTGGAGCGTACCTACCAAAAAGGGGTCTTTGAAACCGAAAATCGCTTTTCATTTCAATTGAGCTGAAATTAATTAGCGGTTCCACGTCTTGTATCAGCGATTTACCACAAATGAAAGCGAACAGCACCCCAGCGCTGTTCGCTTTCGTTTAATTACTTTTCCTTCCGCATTTTCCGGATTTCATCTGCTACGAATTGTACTTGTGTACCGACGACAACCTGAATGTTGTGTTTGCCGACAACGTTGATGCCAGGTACACCTGCTGATTTAATTTTATTCTGATCGACTTTGTCCATATCTTGTACTTCAAGGCGCAGACGGGATACACAATTATCAACTGTCAGGACATTTTCATCACCGCCCAGGCCTTCATAAATCGTTTCCGCCATAACGGCAGTTTCGTCTTTGTCTCCGGAATCCTCAGCACCGGTTGCCTCAGCTTGGTTTCCGTTTTCTGTTGTTTCTTCCGTTTGTACGTCATCGTCACTTTCCCGTCCTGGTGTTTTCAGATTGAATTTAACAATCAGGAAGCGGAATAGGAAGTAGTAGATAACAGCAAACACTAAGCCTTGCACGATGAGCATGAGCGGCTGATTGGCGATCGGAACACTGAGACTCAGGGTGTAGTCCACCAAGCCGGCGCTAAAGCTGAATCCGGCCGTCCATTGAAACATTGCTGCTATGGCCAGGGAAAGTCCTGTCAATGCAGCGTGTACGACATACAATGCTGGAGCCAGGAACATGAAAGAGAACTCAAGCGGCTCTGTCACACCGGTAAAAAATGATGCGAAGCCGGCAGCCATCATCAAGGATGCAGCTTGTTTTTTCCGGTTCGTTTTAGCCGTGTGATACATCGCCAATGCTGCTGCAGGAAGGCCAAACATCATAACCGGGAAGAACCCAGCTAAATAGCGACCGGTAATACCTTTCTCACCTTCACTAGCCCAGAAATTGGCAATATCACTAATTCCGGCCACATCAAACCAGAAAACATTGTTCAGCGCATGGTGCAGACCGGTTGGAATAAGTAAACGGTTAAAGAAGCCGTATAAACCAGCACCAATGGCATCCAAACTAACAATCGCTTCACCGAATGAAACCAAAGCATTATATACAACGGGCCAAACAAAGAATAATACAGCAGAAACAACCATCATGGAAGCTGCACTCATGATCGGCACCAGACGTTTTCCACTGAAGAAAGCAAATGCATCAGGTAATTTTACGTGACTGAACCGGTTGTACATAATTGACGCAACAATACCGGAAAGAATACCGATAAAGACGTTATCAGTATTTTCAAAGGCAGCATTTACTTGACTTTCCTCAACGCCCTGGAGACCTGCCACACCACTGACACTTAGAACAGTGGTTACAACCAAAAATGCGACAAGACCACTTAAACCAGCAGCACCGTCCTGCTCCTTGGACATTCCAATAGCGACACCGACCGCAAAGAGGATGCCGAGATTACTGAGAATCGCGTCACCGCCGCTTGTCAGATAGTTGGCTATGACACTGCCCTCATTAACATTAAGAATCCAATTTCCTATTCCCATCAGAATCGCCGCAGCCGGCAATACTGCAACCGGCAGCATCAGCGAGCGGCCGAGATTCTGCAAATATTTCATCATAACAATTACCTCCTAACATTATTTTGTTTAAAATTACAATCCCATCAAACTGCACACATTTCCGGATGACGGCAGCCTTTTCACCACTGAATCCGATTACAAAATATAATTCCTAATTTAAAAATCTATCGTGTGAAACTAATGCGACCGCAGCCGTTCAATATGCAGCGTAATGTAGCCCAATTCTTCCTCTGGCAGCTCAACCCCATGTAATGAATATAATTTATGTGCTGCCTTCTGTGCACATTGATAAGAAACATTGTATTTATGCCGGATCATTTCAAACATCTCTTTATCCATCACATGGCTGTCATAATGTTTCGCCCTTGTTAAAGCAAACTGCAAATGCGTCACGAGACGTTCATAGGCAATGTCGGCTTCATCAATGGAAATGTTTAATTCAGTTTTGATCACCTGGACCATATCGCGTACCATCGATGTTTGCCTTACCGTCTCGTGGATATCACCACCTTTCATTTTCATCGTATGGAGATACAGGGCAATAAAGGCTGCTTCATCAGCTGGCATCCCAATGCCATACTCTTCATTAATATGCCGGATCGCCCACAAACCAATATCAAACTCCTGTCTATATAACACTTTGATTTCGTGCAGCAGGGCGTTTTTAAGCTGGATGCCATTCTGCTCCCGTTCAATCGCAAAGGAAATATGATCGGCCAGCTGAACACGAATATGATCGTTTAGCGGTGTGTCCAAGTGGGTCTCCGCATATTTCATAATGTCTTCGGCTATTGTAAAGTGCTCTTCCGGTATCCGGAGCAGCAGCTGATGCAATTTTTCATTTTCATTTAGTACAAATAACTTCTCTACCTTAGCCGGTTTAATCACGTCATTTTTTCGTTTGCCAAAACCTAGTCCAGAACCGATGGCAATCTTTTCTTCCCCTTCATCTGTAACAACCACGGCATTGTTGTTAAGTATCTTTTTGATTTTCATCAGCCTGCCCCCTTCTCCGGGAGTTATTTTGCTGAAGCAGTGATAATCACCGTTTCACCAATTGTCGCTTTTTTCTCTTCTGTCATCGTGTACTGTTTCCCGGTTTCCTGTCCGTTTGTCACAACGACCGGCGTAATATCATTTTCGGCGTTGTTACGGATGTAGTCCAAGTCAAATGTCATTAGCACATCACCGGCTGAAACTTTATCCCCAGTCTTCACTTCTGCAGTGAAGCCTTCCCCATTCAAGCTTACCGTCTCCAGCCCGATATGAACGAGAATCTCGGAGCCATCTTTTGCCCGTAGCCCTACCGCATGTTTCGTATCCGGGACTTGGACGATTTCGCCATCAGCCGGTGCACAGACTTTCCCCTCGGATGGCTTAATGGCAATACCATCTCCCATCATTTTTTGGCTGAACACGGGATCCGGCACTTCTTCCAGCGGAATAATCTCTCCGTTCACAGGTGCGAATAACTGTGTCTCTGGACTTTCTTTCTTGAACAGATTTTTAAACATGCTAAAAACTCCTTTTTAGATGATATTTCATTCACGGGTATTAGTATGCACAAAGCATCGCATCGCATTATAAAAAGGCATGGCAGTACACGAAGGTCTCTTATCCCTTATCCCCTTCTATACCACCATGCCTAATCTTATCAGTAACATGTGATGCGCTATTCATTTATCTAATCCTAATATACCATTCCATCAAACAAAAAGCAATCATTTTCATTCATTGTGACGGGACTATCAGACATCCAACTGGTTCTTTTTTCCCTTTTCCCAAGGTCATAAGGCCCCTTTTTTATATAACTATTTCGAATTTAGTAAAAAGTCGTATAATGGAAGGTAACTAATTCTGGGGAGGGGTAACCAGTGGCAAACATGCATCTCATTCCTTATCAAGTCGAAACGATCGAAGAAGCCACTATTGTGATGGGATTATAAGATTACATTAGTCCGCGCGGGGTTTCTCGATTTTCGCGCGACTTTTGGTCCGGCTCGCGCGACTTTACATTTTCTGGTTAAAACTCTATGAACGGCAACAGGCTGAACCCGATCAGTTCAGCCTGTTGTATCATCCTTATTCATACTCTTTCTCAAATGTTTTCGTGCTTCTCACCGTATCAATCGGTCGGACCATTTGCTCAATTTGTTCGCGCTTGGACTCCAACATCGGCGGCAGGGCCAGTTTTTCACCTAGTGTTTCATAATCTTCATCCCCCATGAAGCCGGGGCCGTCTGTTGCGAATTCAAACAGAATCTGTGGAGCAACATTGGCATACAGGGACTCAAAATAGAATCGATTAACGTAGCCGGATGTTCTGAATCCGAAGCTGTCCATGCGCTCAATCCATTCTTCCAGTACAGTCCGGTCTTCCACACGAAAGGCCGAATGGTGAACGGTTCCAAAACCCTGGCTTGCTTTTGGCAGATCATTATTATATTCAACAACAACCCTAGCGCCATTTCCACCTTCTCCAACTTCAAACAGGTGGCGATCCCCTTCCTGATCAATCTCTTGAAATTGCAGGACCTTTTCCATCATTTCTTTAAAATAGTCAAAATTGGCGATGCGCACATGGATTGGACCGAGACCGGTTATGGCGTACTCAAGTGGAATCGGGCCGTCCTGCCACGGTGTCCCCGCCTGCACGCCGTCCAGATTTTCATCGGAAACCAGCTGATATTGCTGATCATCAAAATCGGTAAACGACAATGTCCGAACACCGAACTCATCTTTAATCCCTTCATGCTGCACGTCCATCCGGTCAAACCGCTTCTCCCAATATGTCAGCGCCTCATCACTTGGTACCCGGAAAGCTGTCTTGAAAATTTCATTCGTTCCGTGCGTGCCCTGTGGAATGCCTGGAAAATCAAAAAAAGTCATATCTGTTCCCGGATTTCCTTTATCGTCGGCAAAAAATAAATGATACGTCCGAATATCATCCTGATTGACTGTTTTTTTAACAAGCCGCATGCCCAGCACATATGTGAAAAACTCATAATTCTTCTCCGCACTGCTCGTAATTGCCGTAACGTGATGCATACCTTTAATTCCGTTCATAACGATTCCTCCATCCCATGATGGTTTTTCTTCTGAATTCATTTAGTCTGAATTAAGAATAAATCATTTAGCCGATCGTGTCAATTTATCGCTACAGAGTATTGGCCCACGTTTCAAGCATTAACCCCAACGTCCGCAGGCTAAGGTCGTCACGTCCTGTGACAACGCCTGCACTAGTACGTCCTATACGTCAAAAAAGCGCCGCACATAAGGCAGCGCTTGCTCAAATTCCTTCTATCATCCAATCGTTCCTTTAAAAATCAACCCCTGATCAAGGTCGATTACTTTAAGTATATGACTGTCTTTTTGAAAAACACTTTTAAATTGGCGCTGTCCATTTTCGTCACTTAGAAACATCACACGGACACCGGGGTTATCTTCCACTACCTGCAACTGATAGTGGTCCATCGTAACCTGTTCATCCAATATATCGCCTTCCGGATACGCTCCAATCGCTGCCTCCCTCATTTCTGCTTTCCCATCCTGTTCCTCCGTCTGTTCTGCTGCGACTTTTTCCGCCTGTATATCTGCTGTTTTATTCGTTTCCACAGCTGCTGAGTCAGCACAGCCTGCGGAAGCGATAAGGATAGCCCCTGCTACGGAACTCATGACAAATGTTCGCATGATTATGTCTCCTCTCTTCATTGAATCTACTGCTAGCATAACCGGCCTAAATAAGGAACAGATTGGAGAAAGATTAGAAAACGATGAGAATATGGGGGAAAATTTGTGGCAGCCATGTCATCCAAAAGCAAAGTTCCGCAACATGGCTAACATGCATGTGAACGTCCCAGTCCATACGCCGTATAAAAGGCCGCTCACTCCCAACAATATATAATAATTGCAATAACCGGGACATCCCCGTTACAATCATAGACAATCTAAATGCATATACTATAGTGACAAGATGAATTTTATTGGACAGGAATGGGGGGTTGATTTTTTGACGTCAACAAACAACCATACACGCGAAGAAGAACAGCTGAGAGTCGATCGTGTCATTCACCATATCGACCAAAAAGCTGAAAAAATAATTGCCAGGGCCTCAAGCATTAAAGAAAGTGTTATTGAACTTCGAAAGGATTTCTGGGAAGATGTGACCGTCAACATCGATGAACCGGATGATGTCATCGAAACACAGGCCAGCATCAAGCAACAAGCAGAACTGCTCACCCAAAAGGAGCAGTCCCATGGCAAACTGGACGATGAACTTAAAACATTAAAGAGGCTGCGCGAGTCCCCTTATTTCGGACGCATCGACTTCCATGAAGACATAGAACAAACACAGGAACCAATCTATATCGGCATTGCCTCCTTGATGGACAACAGCGACGAGGACTTCCTGGTCTACGACTGGCGCGCACCGATTTCCAGCCTTTATTACGATTATTCGCCTGGTGAGGCACAGTACGAAACCATGGAAGAAACCATTAGCGGGGAGATTACCCTAAAAAGACAGTTCATCATTCAACAAGGTATTATTAACGGAATGTTTGATACTGGGGTAACAATCGGTGACCGTCTGCTTCAGGAAGTGCTAGGCAACAACGCCAGCACCAAAATGAAAAGCATTGTCGCCACCATCCAAAAAGAACAGAACCGGATTATACGGAATAAAGGCAATCAATATCTGATTGTCCAGGGTGCAGCCGGCAGCGGCAAAACATCCGCCGCCCTGCAGCGCATTGCCTATCTGATGTATGCGTACCGTGACATCCTGAGCGCTGATAATATTGTTCTGTTATCACCGAACCCCTTATTTTCCAGCTATATCGCCAATGTGCTTCCAGAACTCGGAGAAACGAACGTGCGGCAGACAACATTTCTGGATTTTCTGGAGAACCAGATCAGGCATCCATTCACCATTGAATCGCCGTTTGAACAAATGGAATATGTTATGACCAGAACCAATCAACAGAACGATTCCATTCGGATGAAGAACATCGACTGCAAATCAGATCTGTCTTTTATGCGTCTCCTTGATGGTTTTATCGATCATTTGAACACACAAGACATTCAGTTTCGAAACATTACATTCCGTGGTGAAGTACTCATTTCCAAAGAACAGATCAGTGATTACTTTTATTCGCTGGACGAGACGATTACGATCCCGAATAAATTAGAGCTTGTTGCCAGGTGGCTGCTGCAGGAAATACGGGATCAGCAGCAGAATGAACTGGATAAAGACTGGGTACTCGAAAAAACAGAACTGCTGGATAAAGAAGACTATCAGGACGCATTTTACCAAGCACAGAAACAGGCGGAACATGAAACAAATGAAGTCGTCCACGAGGAGAGCATCCTAAGAAAGGAAGTTATCAAACGGGTTTTCGCACCTATTAAAAAGAAA
Organism: Lentibacillus juripiscarius; assembly: GCF_042685205.1. Classification (NCBI taxonomy): domain Bacteria; kingdom Bacillati; phylum Bacillota; class Bacilli; order Caryophanales; family Bacillaceae; genus Lentibacillus; species Lentibacillus juripiscarius. Next base: position 122,593 of record NZ_JBHUNA010000024.1, on the reverse strand, counting down.
ATAAAAGAGTATCAATTCGTCCACACCTCTGCTGCTTATCAAAGGCTGTTCACGGACTGGACGCCGGACGAACCACCGGAAAACTGGGAAGCGATCCGCACCTATACAACCGCCAATCTAGCGGAGAATTTTTTGCCATGGGAGGATGCAGCACCTTACCTCTATTTTCAGCACCGCTTGCTTGGCACCCCTCACGACCGGTCTGTCCGTTATCTTGTCGTTGACGAAGCGCAGGATTATGCTGGATTCCAGTTCGCCTGTATTAAGCATATTTTCCCAAATGCCCGAATGACCCTGCTGGGAGATATCAACCAGGCAATATACAGTTATATGGCAGATGAGAATCCATTGGTGGCCGCGAGTCCGGAAGAAGCTTCGTATGAAAAAATTACATTAACCAAAAGCTACCGCTCGACAAGGCAAATTGCTGAGTTCACCATCCCTTTTGCACCAGGCAATGAGATGATAGAACCTTTCAATAGGGAAGGAAACAAACCACTGCTGATCCAGCAGGACAGAAGCAACTTGGCCAAAACGTTGGTGGCCGAGGCGAATAAGCTTCGCAAAAACGGCAGTGAAACGATCGGTATCATTTGTAAAACGAAACAAGAAAGCAGTCAAGTCGCCAGCCTGCTAAAAGACAAAATCGCTTTCACACAAATCGACGAGTCCGCCAGCAATTTTCCAAAAGGGCTGCTGATACTGCCGGTTTACCTGGCAAAAGGGATCGAAATGGATGCCGTCATCGTCCCTGACGCGTCTAAAGAAAGATATAGCAATGAAACAGACCGAACCCTATTTTACACCGCCTGTACAAGGGCCATGCACGAGCTTATCATGCTGACGGCAGAGAAGCCTGCACCGTTCATCAGCGAAGTACCACAGGAAAAATACCAGGAAGAACGACGCTGAGGAATAATTAAGCATCCCTTAACTAAAAAATGCAGTGCGGGCACACTGCATTTTTTAAATCTAAAACCGTACAAAAATCCGGCCTTATATAGCCGGATTTGTTTTCATATGCTGTTTATTTAATGACTAACACAGGGCAGTGGGCACGCTGGACTACCCGGGTGCTTATACTGCCCAGCAGCAGTTTCTTGACACCACCAAGACCACGGCTGCCGATAATGATTAAATCGATACCATGTTCATAAGCATACTCGCAAACTTTCTCCCCTGCATTACGCTGTGAATGGTTGGTCACAACATCCGTGTAAACTGTTACATTATCCACTTCAAATTCTTTCTTAACTTCCTGCATCTCCAGACGAACACTATCCGCCAGTTCTGACTGAACGCTCCGTGCCATAATCACATTCGTGCTCGGTCCTCCGTGCGTCACAACTGAGAGCACATATACTTCCGTTTCAGGAACACCAGCCGCCTGCAATTTTGCCTCCTGCAGTGCTTCCTGACTCAATGCAGAACCGTCATATGCAACAAGAATTTTTCGTTTCAATTGACACTCCCCCCACATACTTTAGGAAATCCTTTCTCTTACCGCCATTATATGAGCGAAAAGAACGAAAATAGGCACACATTTCAAGATTTTTTATGACGGTTTAGAGAATAGGTCAGTACTTACCTTTTCTCTGTCCGCATGCTATCATAGGTTTAGCAAAAACATGTAAAGGGCCGTGATCCGAATGCCAAGTCTGAACTACGGCACAACAACCATCGACTACATACTTTATCGCCAGCCGCGCACTGATCTGAAAATTTCTGTAACACTCGTGAATGGTATAGAAGTTTATGCCCCTGAAACAATTGATGAAACCGAAATAAGGCGTCATTTACATAAAAAGGCACCATGGATTCAGCGCAAAATCAGCAGCCTCGAGCAAGTTGACACAAAAACCGGGCAGTATGAATTTATCAGCGGCGAGAAACTGCCCTACCTAGGCCGCCATTACCGGCTCAAAGTCTATCGCGGTAACATCCCTAAATGCTCCCTGCGTTTTTTTCAGGGGCGTTACCTAGCATCTGTCCCCGCTGAGATGTCCCAGGAAGAAATCCGGCAAACACTGGAACAGCAGCTGATCCAATGGTATCGAAAACAGGCACTCAAAAAGCTAAAAGAACGATCCGGGTATTTTCAGTCGCTAATGGATGCCAATCCCAATTCCGTCCAAATCCGGACACAGCATAAACGGTGGGGAACATGCACGCCGGACGGGGACATTTATATCAACTGGCGGCTCATTATGGCACCAGCCAACGTATTCGAGTATGTTATCGTCCACGAACTGGCCCACTTAAAAGTCCAGGACCACTCCCCCGCGTTCTGGAAGACCGTTAAATCCATCCTTCCAGATTACGAAAAACGAAAAGAATGGCTGCGGGTTAACGGCATGAAATTACACTGTATCGGGTAAGAACAGTTGATTGTAACCATTCCGTGTCTCGCATGGACGGCTTTTACAATTACTTGCCCAAAACCAAAAAAACAAGCCGTCATATGCACGATTTCGGTCAATCCATACATATGACGGCTTATTATTTTCTCCGCAAATCTCATCCCTTTTTCTTCGCCAATTCATCCCGGTCTAATGCCCGTGGCGGTTCTTCCATCCACCCATGTTTAATCATGAGTTCCGCTCCATCCTCAGCGTATTTCAGGATTTCGTTCATTAACCTTTTATACGCTACACCTAAATCTCTTCTCGGGCTCATGGACATACTTGTTCCATAATAGCCGACACTCAATGCAATTAAGCCTGTACTATAATACATCATTAACTTATCGGAAAATGTATAAGTGGTGGAATCGGTCACTGCATCTTCCATTTTTGTGGGAGCGGGTATATCATCTTCATGCAGGATTGAGCCAAAAATTTCACAGTGCTTTTGGGCAATTTCCTTTCCCCTGACCATGAATTTTCTAACATCTGCGTTTTCCGCGACCTGGCTGAATCCGACTAATGTGGCTGACCCCAAAGCATTCCGAAAATAGTTTGCAAATAAATTGTTGATCTCTGTACCAGTTAAAGGCCGTCTTTCGCCAAAATATCCCGTCAGAAAGCCTTGTTTTGTCACAAAGTCATAACTCTCCGGATTAGGAAGTGATGGAAATGCAACATAGAGGGCTTTGGATTGCAAAACTGTATTAACTTTCTTGAGAAGTTCACTTTGTTCTTGAAGACATTCCGAAAAGAAATTGTACACATCTTCCCTGCCGGCTAATGACAAGCTGACATTGTATGCCTGTGAAGCAGTTTTCGAACCTTGTTGAAGATAGTACAAGACAAAGGCATCGGAATACAATCTGGGAGCATTTAGGTTTACATCCTCATTCGAATGAAATCCGTATGGAATCGGATAATTTTCTTGATTAAATATTTCCGTTAGTTTAGTTTTATGAGATTGCGCCAAATTCAAACCATGTTTAATAAGAGACTTAATATCTTCATCTTCAACTGTTGCCCAGAAATATTCCAGCTGACAAATCAATGCACTGTCATTCACATAGGCTGCCCAAAGCTGTGTGATTTCTGCTGACGTAATAGCCTGGTCTTCATTCACATCGTCCACCTCCTTAATGTTATATTTCCCAATCGAAGGAATTATATGTAAGGGACGTGAGGACAGGTTCAGCGTCCCAGCAAGCTGCCCCTATTACATATTTTCTGCATACAAGTAAAAACTACCGGGTAAATACGACTTTTATGGAGGGAAATAACATGCAAAAGATTTCGCAGCTGTTTGAGACTGCTTCAAATGTCATACAGTCTTTAACAGATAATCAGAAAAACCCGTTACATGTCGGTGAAGCCATGGCGTGCTGGACTTACCTTTCTTTTGTAAATAATATTATTACTTATGAAGAAGTAGGACTAAACACCACTACAGACCCAGGTGTAATCGAGTTATACCAGGACGCATTAGCCACAGCCAGATCCCATAAAAAACAAATGTCAGAATTCATGCGAAAGGAAGGAGTAAGCCTGCCTAACGCACCGGAAGATAAGCCCCAGTCTGATCCCAATGCCATACCAATCGGGGCGAAGTTTACGGATAATGAACTTGCCAACACCCTCATGATCAACTTTGTCGTGGCAGCAGACATGTGTGCGGCTTCCGCAAGTCAAAGCCTTCGTACCGATCTCGGCCTGATGTTTCTCAAATTTCAGACAGAAAAACTATCCTTGGGTTTTAAAGCAAAAGAGATTATGCAAAAGAAAGGCTGGCTGAAAGTTCCACCATTTTATCAGCCGCCTGGCGCACCGAATACGAAGAGCTGACTTGATAAAGGGACGTGGGGACAGGTTCATTGTCCCAGTTCGCCGAGCACGAATTTGGGACAGTAAGCCCTGTATATGAGCAAGTACCCCTTCCCTTGGTGTCTCAAAGTTTGCTCCTGGGTCATCCGGCCCGGTAGCCCCTAATCCATAATTGGACAAAATGTTCATTTAAAGTAAATTGAGAAAAGTGACGGAGGGAATAGTAAATGAGGCTTATTTCTGTTGATTTGACACGACCGCAGCCACTAATGATCCAAACGAAATCATGATAACCAGCGATTCAAATACTGTCATTTAACGTCATCCTTCCCTTTTGAATCAGGAACTTGTCATTCCATCCACTCTGCAAATACGCTATTCACACCAAATCGATCCGCAACGTTCTGGCAGAATACCGTTTGCCCCTATTTCAAAAATGCTGGATTAAGACGTCTGGAGCATATGCCATAATGTTTTTGATATGCTGTCTTCAATTTTATTATGCTTAAGGATATGTGATACGCGGCTTGTCCTATGACACTGGTTTACGCAAGACTTAGAAAAACTTGGCTTTTCACCACCTAATTTATAGTGACGTCCAAGTTGGTTGTATAATGTCAACAAAACTTTCGGACGTAAAAAAGAAGACAAAGCAAGAACTTAATCTTCTTCCAGGTATAGACACTTATGCAGTGGCGGGCAGCCAAGCACCATCCATATTTTAATGAACAAGTCCAGTCTGGGTTGGGAAACGTTATTGACTATTTTACTAATATTAGGCGGCTTCATGTCTAACTGATCGGCAATATCCTTGATATAAATATCTTTTTGTTTTGCTATTTCTTTAAACCGATTTTTAATAACAGGCTGACGACTATTTTCAATCAATGGGTTAATCAGATTGAAATGATTGATTTGTTCCATTTTATCGATTATACAACCAACCACAAAATCTTCAATCTGATAATTGTCATCCCGATTCTTATCTCTGTGGCGGTTAATTAAATTTTCAAGCTCAGTCAATTCTTTCAGCTGCTCATAGGTGTCATCTTTAAGCCGGATGGTTATTTCTTTCATGAATAAATCACCTCACAATTGGACAAGGTATGACCGAAAGGATGATGTAAATGACGAACGTTAACGCAATAAACCGGAACGATAAAGAAGAAGATGTCATCGAAACGCTACACGAAACATTTGATAAGGGCAGAAACGGCTAATCTAAAAGAACTAAAAGCGCAAGTGCTCGTTAAGCGACATATAGAATGGACTGAGACGGCCGAGTAAACGGGAGCACACTTCTAAATGGGGAGATGTGCTCCTAACTCATCATAGAACCATGCGAGCGGTTTGTCGCACGCGGGTCTTCCCATCCATTCCTTGAATCACCAGCACTAGGTATGACCTGTTCGTCGGAGCTGGGCGTGGCTGACTCTGTTGTTAGACACGGCATTTTAATATTATAATTTCCTAAGAATAGTCAACCTTCCCTTAAAGACATATTCGTTATATTGACTAAAAATACCTCTTAGATTTTTTGTGAGATGCGGCGATATTGTGGCATCCATGACCTTGTAAATCATTACGCCTTCCCTGTTTCTAGTATCGTACAAGTAGAGCACATTATTTGCAAAAGGGGCATAACACCTTTACCTGATGTTATGCCCAATGTTCTTCTCATTTTTTAAACGTTGTAAGCTTCAAAACAGTTCTCATGAACTCATCAAACGAGGAAAAGTGTTTATTCCGCTGGTTGTACCATTTTCGAACCGTTTCTAATAACCAGAACGGTATAGAAGTTCCATCAATTAAATGATAATAAGCTTCATACCCTTTTTTTAAATGTTCCCACCGAAAATCATTCCCCGGCTGTATATATTCGGAGACATCAATTATTTTTGCTCTTCCGTTTTGCAGCAAAATATTTTTTAAGTGCATGTCACGCGGGTTTAACCCTTTTTTAGATATATATTCTCTTGCGTCTTCCACGTCTTTGACAGCCTGATTGGGAATGTGTACCCCCTGTAAGAGGCAGTCAAAGAGAGTTGTTCCTTCTTCATAACTTAAAACAAGGTATTTGTCGTATGCGGCAAAGCATGCTGGAAAATATGGAGAGTCCCCTAACCTATCATAAATATCCTTTTCCACTTTTATCTTGGAAACGTTGTCCTCCGCATAAACTTTAAAAGCGTAAGACGGGGCGTAATAGTATTGAAAAACGGCTGCGTCTGTACCTACACCAACACATTTCAAATCATTAGAATGACCATATATGGTGACAGGTTTATTATTTGGATTGGAAACAACGGTTATCCGGGAAAGCGCATCACGTGCTCTGTCCCATTTATCCTCCATATCAACTCTCCGTTCTCACTGATTAGCTTTCCTTTTTCAGTTTACTATTTCCTTCACTCTGCCTACAATGCCGTCCTCCAGCATAACCTTAATACCATGCGGGTGTGCAGCAGAATTTGTCAGTATTTTCGACACCACACCTTCCGTCAGCTTTCCGGTACGCTGATCCTGCTTTTGTACCACACGTACTTTTTGTCCCAATTTGATATTTTCTCTTTGCGTTCCTGACATATTCAATAAACCCTCCGTAGTGGGACGTGTGGACGAAGCCATTGTCCCAGTTCGCGCGGGCACGAATCTGGAACCGTAAGCCTGTCCCCATGTCCCTGATCATTTTAAGGACTGATTTAGAAACAGGGATAATGTTTCTTGTAATGTTTTTATTTCTTGATGTACTCTAGTGTGCTTTGGAATGGTTGGTATTTCAAACGTTTCCAGTAATTGTTGTTGATCGATTGACTGCGCCATTGTCTCGAAAATATATAGAAATCTGGCGGCTTCATCTTTAGACAATGTTGTTCCAGCTCCATTTTGGGCAGCAGAGTCAAGAAAATAGTCAAGCTGTTCCATCGAGAATAATGCTGGCGATACAAGACTTAGGGAATCAATATTATTAGGTATTTCACCTAATGCTGTCTCGTAAACAGTTCGTAAATTATTTAAATTGGTTCGCATTTTATTCCGAATACGGTTGTAATCATTTGGAGCACTGTTCTCAGAAAAAATCTTGAAAAATAGCTGTGATTGACTTCGAATTGTTTTGGACATTAAATGTGGCAATCGGCTTGAAGCCGATTGTCGACCAACTAGCAGAACGCCTAAGACCCCAATGAGACAGCCAATAATGACATCCGTTATACGTGCAGTTGCAAAGTAAGATGGATCCTGAAGTTGTGTTGTACTTTCTGCAATTAAAATGGCGTTTGGTGTAATAAATGTAACAGCAAATGCATAGTTACGCACCATAAAGGATTCTGTTAAGAAGTGAAACATGCCGATAAGTAGTGCAACAACTATAGGCGCTGGTCCAAGTGAAAGTATGATGATAGCGACAAATATCCCGACTAGAGTGCCAATCGAACGCTGAATGGAGCGATGAAATGTGCTAATAATCGTTGATCCAAGCATAACCGAACCACAAGAAACAGGAATCCAATAGGAACGGTCAAACTCGAAAGAAAAAGCAATCAAGGCTGCGATTCCTAGAACGATGGCATATCGAACAGATGTTAAAAATACAACAGAGTTCTTGTCAAAGGCATCCGCAAATTGTTTCTGAATCGATTGTTTTTGTAAGTGAATTTCCTGATCTAAGTTTGGAAATGGTTCATGAATAACAGCATTCGCCTCTTCCACTTTGGCAACTAAATGTTCTTCCAAAGAACTTAGGTTAGTAAAGGTAGGTGCTGGTATGCTTTTCACCTTGTTCCTATTACCAAGAGACTGTGTCACCCGCCTTACATAATCAGTAATCTCAAAAGGAACGCCCTTTTTCCCTTCAGACTCTAATTCCAGGATATCCCCCCATATAGCATGCCCAAGTTCTTTTAAGACATATAAACGTTTAAAAGAATCAGTGCTGCGCCATGAAATATAACCAGATGCTAATGTCGTTTCGGCATCTTTTAGAGAAAATAATGTGTTTTCCTTCCTCTCGTTAAATGCGGTTGTTCCAATCGATGCTAATAAATCAGATAGTGCAAGGTAGAGACGATAAATCGACTTCTTTTTCGGTTCGTAAGGATCAGAAAACCATCCAATCATTGCAACTATCCAAGCAACAATGCCACCTAAGAAGACTAATGCAGCTCGTAGGAGTGCGGCATCAGGATCAATCTCCATCGCCGATGTCATGGCAAAAATGATGACAAAAAATATGGCTGCCGGACCTTTCATTTTCAAAGCGCCAAAAACAAACGTTATGACCCCACCAATTAAGCCTAATAAAATGGCAAACAAAAAAGGAGAAGCTGCTGTTAGCGTCCCAAGACCCATTGCGGCAGCCAATCCCAGCATGACGAAGAATACTTTTTTTGCTCGATGTTTGTAAGGCTCATTAAAAACATACAAATAAGCAAATCCACCAATCCCGGCGATTAAGCCATATTGGAAGTTCCCAAGTAATATGCCAATCATGACAGGAATGGATGCACTTAATGCTGCTCCGATTGCTCTTCGCATCGGAAAGGGGGTTTTTTTAACTTTGAAAGCATCTTTAATTATGGACGTCTTCACTCAAAAATCCTTCTTCCTTAAATACTTACGCTTAAGTTCAATTCTTGAAGCCTCACACTATAATAACAGAACTGACCGTATACTAAAACTTGCTGGTCTAGTATGAAGCTGTCTTTAAACGTAAAAAGTACCATTAACCTGGAGTGAATTTCATAATTCAATATCTACCTTTAAAATGCGAACAATTAGGTTACTGCGTTTGATTTCCACTTCAGGCGGACGCTTTCCGCGGGCGGCTGATGAGCCTCCTCATGCTCGTCGTGTTGCAAGTGTGGTCGTGGATGCAGCACTCCTCGCAGGTCGAAGCTTACTCATGGAAGCTTTACTTTGTGCTAACGCCTTGCGGGGTCTCATCTAGGCCTCTTATCCCGCAGGACAAGAAAGGCTGCGGCAGCGTTACATCGCACGAAGAAAATTGCTCTGTATTTTCGAGGAGTCGTCCGCCTTCCGTTCCAATCTTCTAAGGTAGAGTACGGATGATTAAGTGTATTTTCAGTTATAAGTTCGTATATTAAGCAAAAAAAGTATTTATGAAATTCATTCAACCTGTTTATCTTAATCATTGACGTTAAGCCACGTTCTAACCAACCCGTCAACAATGGGATCGATAACAGAATTATCGGTATCGTATTTAATATGGGAAAAGGGGTTCCAGTTCGTTAAAAGTCCTCCAACGTTCACTTCTATATCTTTTGTTACGGCGTTTTGGTAATGATGATTTAATCTTTTCAAAGGGAAGGCAAGAATATCGTCTTTATCATAGAAGTTTAGCCATTCACCGTCGATGGCTGGGTGATACTTTTGTATAGATGGAGATGGAACGCTAATAGGTGCACCAAAATAATTAAATCGCAGAGACCACAGGGCCAGGGGACTTCCCATACTGTAAAATAAGGAAAGTGTTTCCCCTTTTTCTAAAGGTGTGTGGCCGGTATATCGTTTTGTGTTCGGCCCAATATTCTCTTGCTTCACCTGCAAGTCATAAAAATAATTACTGGCAACTACGGAGCCAAGGCTATGACTAATCACACATAAAGGAGCATATGATCCAGCTTTTGCCTGAAGGCTGCTCAAGCACTGAGCTAAGAGAGCGTGTACTTTGTCATAGTTATGGTCAGCTACTGATGCGGGCTGATACGCTACAGCATCGGCAAGAAACTCAACGGCAAAGCGGCGCAAAAAATTATAGTCCAAATCCCCTCCTTTTTGTACCCTTTCCCACAGTTTTTTCTCCTCGTTTTCAAATATCGAAGACCAAAATACAGACTGAAACACTAATTTCTCTTCTGGATTTTCTTTTTTTAGCTTTTTACCGAAGCCTTCGGAAATTTTGCTAATCATTTCTTTCGCAAAATTTTCTTTTGGTGTTCCAGCACCGTGAAGTATAACAATGGCAATTTTTTGTGTCATATGCTCTCTCCTCAGGGTATTGGTTGTAAGAAAGAAATGGACTGCGAACGTGTAGTCAGAATCCTACTAACGTTAATGAGCTTCCCCGTTTTCAGGCCGGTGTGTTAAACTGACATGATTTCATAAAAGTATCTTAGAGCTTTGATTCTATTTTCCCGCCTAAATTCCTGCAACGATGCCGGAATCTAAACGGCAATTGGTGTCATCCTTTTACCGGAAAGGGGAACACCAACCATTTTCCTATTTTCACATAGTTCTTTTTGTGCAAAATTTGTAGAATCCCTGTTTAGTATCTGGTCATAAGGATAAATATCTTATAATATAAAATGAAGGAGGTGTCTACATGAACAAGCGTTTAACAACAGCTGGTATCAGTTTGGTGTTATTATTCTTCGCTTTTATACCGGCTGTACACGCTGACAGCGGCAAGACCTATGAAGTAGGAGCGAACAATCTGAATGTGCGATCATCACCATCACACAGTGCGCAAGTTATTGGACAATTAGATAATGGTGATAGAGTTGTCGTTTTTCAGGAGGCCTTTGGGTGGGTGCAAACCTATTTCGGTGGACAAGAAGCATGGGTAGCATCACCATTTTTGTACCCGGCTGATGCCCAGACAAGCAACAGGTCAGCAGCACCGGTTTCCAGTGCATCACTTGAAGAAATCACTGTTACGGCAACCGAGGTCAGAATTCGTACCGGTCCCGGAACAAATCATGAAATCATCGACCATACTTCCACAGGAGATACATACAGCTTAGTACAAACAGCAAACAATTGGAATAAAATAGTACTTGATGATGGATCCACCGGTTGGATTGCCGGAGGGATGACAGATTACAACAGTGGAAATAATACGACTGAAACCAACATGGATTCCAGCAGCAGTAACGATTCGCAGCCGCATAATACCAATGCTGCCAATGGTTCGCTTTCGGGCTACAACATTGTATTGGACCCCGGACACGGCGGAAAAGATCCTGGTGCAGTCGGTATCGGTGGTGTATTTGAAAAGGATATTATCATGAACACCGTTGATAATGTAGTCCAAAAATTACGCGCTGCTGGTGCAACGGTCATTTTAACACGTGACAGCGACTATTTCCTTACACTGGAGGAAAGAGTTCGACTGAATAATGCCAATAATACACATGCATTCATCAGTCTTCACTATAATGCAAATCCAATTATGGGGATAAACGGTGTTAGCACACACTTCTACGCCGGTGGAAAGGACCGTCGGCTGGCAACCGCCATTCAATCCGCACTAGGTCAGAATATTTCACTGTACAGCCGCAGCATCATCCAAAGTGATTATCATGTACTCCGCGAAAACAGTGATCCTTCCGTACTGGTTGAATTAGGGTTTATCACGAATCCTGGCGATCTGGCAACAACACGGACAAATGCCTATCAAAACAATGTGGCTGACGGAATTGTACAAGGGTTAGTGAATTATTTTAATGAATGAATCAATTTCATAATGCCCGTTTTTAACTATTTTCGTAAGGATTGTCGGTTTCTAATAATAACCATAAAAAACAATCCCTCATGTACTCTAACAGGTATGTGAGGGATTGTTTTCTCTAGGTTTAGACAGTCCTAATTGTTTTATCATCACTTGTCATATCGACAGAATTGAGAATTAGTATATAAGACGGATAAACTCAATCCTCCTATTGCTATGCATGGATTACAAACATCCTACGTAAAAAATGCATGATATATTGCATATTTCGTTCTTGTATATTTTGATGTATACTATATTCATACAAGATGAATGAGTAGAAAGGCGGATTCCCATGCCAATACCTGCAAACCATTCGAGACCTGTTCGTCAATCTGCCAAGGAAAACGCGTTGAACCAGATTCAGCAGTGGATTATTGATGGAACATTGCTGCCCGGCGAAAAACTGAATGATTCAGAACTAGCTAATGCATTAGGTATCAGCAGAACGCCAGTCCGTGAATCACTGCAGCTTCTGGAAGTGCAAGGGTTTGTCAAGATGTATCCGGGTAAAGCGACACAAGTCACCGAAATCGAACGCGAAGCCATCAAGGATCTCCTCCCACCATTGGCAGCGCTGCAATCTTTGTCCGCCGAGCTGGCAATTGACCATATAACAGCGGATCAACTGAAACAGCTCGAAAGCATCAACGAACGCTTTGCCAAATCAATCTATTCCAATAACGACTATGCCGCGTTAAAAGTCGATGAAGAATTTCACCAAGTGATTGTTGACATAACGAAAAACACGTATATCCAAAGCATGGTAGAATCATTACAGGCGCATGTCCGCAGACATTTTTTCCACAACTCCATTATCTTAACCGAAAAGTCAATTGAAGAACACAAGGCCGTTATCACCTCCATGAAAGATGGCAACAAAGACAAGGCGGCAGCTATCATGAAGGAAAACTGGCTTCGCACTTTACAGGTTTTTCAGTAAAAGACAAACGAAAAGCCGGCCCCTCAAGTGAAAGAGGAAGCCGGCTTTTGTTTTGAGTTGAGTCATGATACATGAACTGCAGCTGTTTTTTGGAAACGATGGAAGCTGCCGGTGACTGTAATAACGACAATAGCCGGCAGTAACCATCCGAGCCCCTGACTGTATAGAGGCAAGGATTGTTCATAGAAAGCCACAATAGGCTGCATCCAGCTGAAATACGCTATTCCCAATGAATCACAGAGCGACTTGAGACCATCAAAGATACTAATCAAAAATGTAACAGCGATGGTTGAACGATAAACCATCCGTGCATGATGGAACAATGGAGACAAAAATGTCAAGAGCATCAGGACAATCGCCAGTGGATACAAGAACATCAGGACCGGCACAGAATAAGTGATGATGTTTGCCAATCCGAAGTTCGCAATCACAAAGGTCAATGTTGCAAAGAAGATAACCAGTACCTTATAACTAATCTGCGGAAACAGTGTATGAAAATATTCCGCATTGGCTGTCGTCAGTCCGATTGCAGTCGTTAAACACGCCAATGTGATGGCAACCGCAAGCAAAACAGAACCAAATGTGCCGAAATAATGGGAAGCAGCGTTGCTTAAAACCGGTCCGCCAGTTTCAAAGACTCCGAAAACTTGTGTACTCGTTGCCCCCAAGTACGCAATTCCGATATATATTGCTCCAAGCAGCAATATGGCAATACTGCCTGCCTTGACCGTTGTTTTGAGAATGTCAGTATTGGATGTTACGCCCATTGCCCGGATGGCATTAATGACAATAATCCCAAATACCAGTGATGCTAGTGCATCCATTGTATTATATCCTTCAAGGAAACCAGTTATAAATCCTCCACTTTTATACGCTTCCTGGGGTGCTTCCATCGCTCCCATCGGATTGATAATTACCGTAACAAGAAGAACCGCAAGCAGAATAACCAGTCCAGGTGCCAAAAACTTTCCGACATTATCAACAAGCTTGGCAGGTTTTAATGAAAACAAAAGAACTACACCGAAAAACAGTAATGTGAAAATAAATAATCCCATTTGTTGTGACGATTCATTTATAAAAGGTGATATACCAACCTCATACGCAACCGTCCCTGTACGGGGAGACGCAAAAAATGGCCCAATTGTTAAATAAAGCAGTGACGTGAAAATCACACCATATATCGGGTGGATACGACTTGAAAGTTCCTGCAGATTACGGCTTCCGGAAAAGCTCATCGCAATGATTCCAAGCAGCGGCAATCCCACTCCCGTCATTAAAAATCCAATCATCGATGGCCATAGATTTGTTCCAGCATTTTGGCCCAGCTGTGCTGGAAAGATTAGATTTCCAGCCCCAAAAAATAGTGCAAACAGCATGAAGCCAATTGATGCGTAAGATGAAAAGGGCAGTTTTCCTTTCATGATGTGTCCTCCTAGACTATATACATTCCTTAGTTATATGCAATATATTGATGAAATCTATCATACTATCTTCCATTGCAAAATGCAATATATTGCATAATGTTTTTTGTCGATTTACGACATTAAAAATACCAGTCCATTTCCCTTTTTATAAAAGGGTTGGCTGGTATTTTTTCGAATCAGTTATCACACATATTACTTAGAAGTGATGGTCTAGTCGGAATAATGAAGGTCTGCTTCCCCAAACCTTTCTCCGGATAAGCGCCTTTTGTGCAATCGCTTTGTTACATATAATGCTTTAAAATTGTTTATTTTCTACAATCGAATAAGTTCACACCAAGTTGGAACAATAAATTTTAGATTATCTTTGTAGCATTGGAGTGAGTTATCCCGTGATCAATAAAATAATTATGTTTGCTATCTTGATCTTGCCTTGGTTCACCTGGTTTTTCACTAGCCCCGAAACACGAAAGAAGTATATGCCTGTAACTATTTTCACGTCATTATTGATGACAATTATCTTTCAAATAGCCTATACATATAAATGGTGGATCATTCATGAACAGATTGTCCCGTGGGGATATATGATTGATGTAAGCTTTGTTTATGGAATTTTCTCAGTCGGCACATTTTGGATATTCAGATTAACATCACACAAATTCATACTGTATACAGCTGTAAATTTAATAATGGATGCATTTATGGCTTTTGTCACTCTCCCTTTGTTGGGTGTTTTAGGTATAGCCACATATGAAAACATGTCTCCCTGGCAGTATTTTTTAGTGATGTTTGGTCTATCATTCGTTATTTACGGTTACCACAAATGGCAACAAAAAATATACAAATCAGATTAACCTAGAACGTTTTAATGTTCCGCTTCGGCAGTACATATCCATGCTTTCGGAAAACTTCTTGAATACCGTGTCGAACTCATTGCGAATCCTCATCCATTGGCTGTTTAAAACGATTGAAAACCGCTTTTCTTCCTGCTTGAATAAATGATGCGCTTTCATTTCTGCGTCATCATTATGCCCCTCCGAGATAAATTCCATAAAAAAATGCTTACCCTATTCGAGATAAGCGACCGATAACAGAATACCTATTTATTCAAAATTTCGCTATTAAGTATCTTTATCCCTTGACTTTTTAAACCAATGCACAGGATTCAAATATTTTCTATAACGCTTGATCAATTCCTTGCCAACAATAATACAACTAACCCAAAATGCCACTTCTCCTAACACGGCGAATAAAGAAGCCATGATAACTTTTGTGTTTGTAGGAAGAGAGGTGAAGGGAATAACCAAAGCAACGCCATACAAAATGCATGAAAGAACAAAAAGGAGCATTCCAGCCCTATTCATTGTTTTTTTCAGTTTTTGATTTTGGGTGTACTGTTCTTCTTTTCTATAATCGCTCATAAGGATCCCCCCCCCTTGTGTTATCGGTAGTTTAAAGTCATGAACCAGTTTCAGTTAAAACTCATGGAAAACGGGGAGGGCCTTTTACATATCTTCCGCCATTTTCTTCCCATATTTTGTTTCCACAGCTTCAAATTCTTCATCACTAGCTGGATAGGTTTTTTTAACAAAAATAGATAAGATAATCCCAATGATTGATACAACAGCAATCACTAGAAAAGCAACGTTTACACCGTGAATGCCAGGGTTTGAGATTGATGAGGCTTGCTGGGCGTTTTGTGCCGTCATCGTCATAATCGTAACGAGGATCGCGGTCCCGACGGATGCTGCAATTTGCCGCATCGTATTATTCATAGCCGTACCATGTGGAATCAATTTTTGTGGCAATTGATTCAAACTGGCTGTCGTCACCGGCATCATTACCATCGAGAACCCAAACATGCGAACAGCATACATGACGATCAGGAATGATAACGTCGTTGTTGTGCCCAGGAAGCCAAAGGCCAAGGTTGCGCCAGTCATAATAAGCAAACCAGCAAGTGCCAACAAGCGAGCTCCAATTCGGTCAAAAATCCGTCCTGTAATCGGAGACATCAATCCAGAAATGAGAGCACCGGGAAGAAGAACGAGCCCGGATTCCATCGCTGTGAAACCTCTCATGTTTTGCATATAAAGCGGGATTAAGGTTTCCGATCCAATCAAGCCAAGGAATGTAATCATGCCAATTACTGTTCCAATAGTAAATATTTTGTGTTTGAACACCCTGAATTCCAACATCGGATGCTGCATGCGTAATTGCCGCAATATAAAGACGGCCAGGGTTAAAGCACCAGCTGCGAGAATAGCAATGGTCCTTCCGCTATCCCATCCATAGTTGCCGGCACTTGAGAAACCAAACAAAAGTCCGCCAAAGCCGACAGAGGATAAGATAATCGATGTTATATCGAGTTTCGGGTACGTGAGTTCAGTCACATTCCTTAATATGAAATAAGCAATAAAGATAATTAAAATAGCTAAAGGTAAAATAAGCAGAAATAAAAATCTCCAAGAATAATGAGACGTCACCCATCCGGACAAAGTCGGTCCAATAGCTGGCGCAAAAGAGATAACGAGCCCGATGTAGCCCATCGCTGCACCTCGTTTATTAACAGGGAAGATTAATAGGAAAACCGTCTGCATGAGCGGCAGCATAATCCCTGCTCCAGCTGATTGAATAATTCTTCCTACTAACAATAAGCCGAAATTTGGTGCAAGCCCTCCTGCAACCGTTCCGACAGTGAATACACTCATTGACGCCATAAACAGCTGACGTGTTGTAAACCGTTCAATCAAAAATGCAGTGATGGGGATCATGACCCCATTGACAAGCATAAAGACTGTGGTTAGCCATTGAGCTGTATTAGCGGAAATATTCATTTCATCCATGATTGGAGGAATAGCTGTTATCATAAGTGTCTGATTTAAAATCGCAATAAATGAACCCGCAAGCAATAGAGCAGCCATTAATGTTTTATTATAAGGTTGCATCGTCATTTATATCCCCCTACTCTTTCAATAAAAGTCATGTAACTGTCAAATTATACTTGATATAAGGGTAACTTACAACCATTATATTTGGAGGAATCCCCATCAACATTAATCCAACCAAGGCAGACAGCCCAGCTAAGATAATCATTCTTCTTGGCCCTTTTTTTTCAACAATCTAACCAACCCAACCCTTACTCCCTTGCTTTCCTGTAAAATAATACCCACAAATGGAAGGAGGGGATCCTTTGAAAAACAATTGCACTCTGTTAAGTATCATCGGCATTGTTGCTTTCCTTTTCATCGCCTCTGTCGTGTACAGCCTTGTGAATGAAAATGATCCCTTTGAGTACTACACAGGGTTAGGCGATTCTATTTCTATCTCACCGGATGATACAACCCTAGCTTTTTCATACTATACGAACGGAAATGAAGCCATTTACAAAGGGGATATAGAAAGTAAGAATGTAGAGAGAATAACAGTTCCAGAAGAAAAAGGCCATCGCAAACCACAGTTCTCACCAGATGGCGAAGGTTTGTTATATTTAGCTTCCAATAATGACGGGGTTCAAACAATGTATTACAGACCTGACCTAAATAGTGATGAAACCATACAGCTTACAAAAGCAGCTACCCATGTGTTCAGTGCCGCAATTTCTCCTGATGGCAGTAAGGTGTATTACATCGCCATGCCATCTGAAGATTTTCTAAAGCCTGAGGGAGAACAGGAGAATGGAGCAGATTTATATTCCGTACATATAAACGGCAGTCAACCTCAGAAACTAACAGATAAAGATGCTTTTGCTATGACCGAACTATCAATTTCTACCGATGGAACGACCCTTTATTATACTGCCTTTCACGATAGGAAACAGCAGCTATTCTCTTACAACATAGAGAATGGAACAGAAAGCCTGTTTTTGCCAGAGTACACGTCAGACGATATCTATCATCCTGTTCTTTCACCTGACGAAGATCGATTAGCTTATACGGCTGTAGCAGATAAATCAGAGAACGGTACCTTTCAGTATGAGCTCTTTTTAATGGATATTTCCAACGGGGATTCAAAAAGACTGACAGACTACAACGCATCTGTTACGTCTCCATCCTTTTTTCATCATAAAAACCGAATTGCTTTTCTCGCGGAAACCAACTGGCCTAGTGAACCGTAAGCCTACCAGATTATGACTGTCTCTTATGATGGCAAGGATGCAACCCCCGTAGAACTGGATCTACCTGAATCCAGCAACGACATGCAGCCGGGAGCTATTGCCGATAAATTAGTAAACACGATAACAATGTCAGGGCTCTATGTACTACTGTTCAGCTTGTTAACCGTATATCACCATTCTGTGTCCAATAAAACATATTTTCCAGCCATATTAAGTGCCATACTGACCGGAATCGTTTTCTTAAGTTCCTTTGCTGCGGTAGCTTTTTATAATGCATGGGCGGGTATCGGGATATTTATGTTAGCTGTCACGTTAGGTGGCTGCACGGCCGTGATCTTTATGTTTGCGCTTATTTACAGCAAATTTGTTAAACGTTAATCCAATGTTGTAGCACCGCCACCGATTAAGATAGACAATCACTTCTATTAGAAAGACAATAATGCTTAAGTCAACCGCTCTTTATGCGGTCTGTAGCTGCCGGTATGAGCGAACGGTGCCTGGCACTGTTCGCTAATGATAGCAGAAAATGGAGATGGGGACTATATAGGGAAACTTATAAAAAGTGTTTGAATTTGAATAGAGGTACTTTCCCAAAATCAACTTTTGGTTATGCTACACGGTACAATCTGAAACTGAAACAAGACCAACTATCTAATATTGAGTCCGTAATAATTTTATAGTTAATAACATTCATATTTAGTACTTGAAAATAATCCAGGAATTTACTTAATAAATATTTTATGTTTTCCTTCGTCTTGTCATGGCCTCCGAAATCAGTCCAGTGAATCGTTCCTGCTTCCATTATCGGTTTTATTTCTTCAAAAAATCAGATTTTATATATAACTGTTTTGGCATGGCCAATCCCCCCATAAGATGAGGTTTATCTTTATTTTTGCCACTTTCATCAAAAAACACCATGACATCTAAACAACTTGACATAGAATCTCCCTTTACAAGATATTTACTCAACTTTCGCAGCTAAAAATTATTTGTAATCCCTTGATATAACTGGGATCTCCTAAGAATTAATATTAAAAAATCACACAAAAATACATCCCAATTTGGTAAAATATAGTCACCACAACCATAACCAGAAAGGGATGTATTTATGGCTATTATTTTACCAGAATCTGAACCAAAAAACGAGGCTAATTCTTATATTTCACGCTTTTTCAAGGAAAATAAACTTGGGTCACTGCTTAATCAGGCGAACATTCGAAAAGCAGATGGATTTTCTCCCGTGTTCCTCCTCCAGTTCTTTTTTTCGCTTGTCCTGCACGGCAAGAACCTTTATCGAATTCTTGATTCAGACCGTTTATCAGATGCTCCTAGAAAAGATACAGTTCACCGTTTCCTCAACTTTTCTGGAGGCTTATTTTTAAGAAATTCGACAACACGAAACAGGAATGAAATCTCAAAATATTTACTGGTGTTAAAAAATGTGCCGGCAGATCCCAGTCCATGCTTTAACCCGTCAAACACCGGTGATGACCGATCAAACTCAATGCCTTTCCATGAAGCGACCATTTCCAGTTTTTTTATTTTAGTTCCATAACTGACGGAATCTGGGTACAAGTAATACATAAACAGTAGGTCAATAACAAACTTATAGACATCCTCTGATTCCTCGGCTACTGCTTTTTCAATTTATCATCGAAGGAATTCCCTGATTCATCGGGCCGTTCGATAAAAATCGTGCGGAATCTATCAATATTGCTATCAGTCCATATAGACTCCCCTTCCCATATCAGTGACCTGTTATCTAACAAACAATTACTTTTCCATTTTTCTGCAGCGTCATAAACGGCTTTTCGATCATTCTTTTCATTCTCATGAAATATCGCCATCGATCCAACCACCTAGGAATTTTTTCTTATTTCCAATTCTACTATAACAAACAAAATATTCCAAAACCACACATCATTCTAAAGGTATACAAAAGATAGTGTACCTTTAATAAACACACCAAAAGCACGAATGTTTCAAAACTTATCAACACTCGTGTCCCCTATTTATTTGTGGATTGCCTTAATTGCCGTCAGCTGTTTGCCGGTGACTTTTTTCTTTTCCCTAACCATACATCGCCACCTACTTCATAAATGTGTGTCACTCTATGATCCGATTGATAGCGTCTATTTGTTGCCAATTTGTTCCTATCTTTACAAATTCTTAATAGCCAATTAATAGTTAATTAAAATTCACCTCCTATAATTATAGATGAATCAAATAATAGGGATTATGAAAGGAGCAGGTAAACATGTCTGGGGAAAAATCTATCGATGAGCTGATTCAAAAGTTAAATGAAGAAACCTTACAAAACAATGTTGATAGACGGGGATTTCTTGAGGGTGCGGGAAAAATTGCTGGTATATCCCTTGGAATGATAATGGCGCAATCAATAGGTGGACTTAAAGTGGAAGCAGCTCCCAGATTCAGCAGCTATCCGTTCTCGCTCGGGGTTGCCTCCGGAGATCCGTTATCTGACAGTGTCGTTTTATGGACAAGATTAGCTCCCGAACCTCTTAACGGAGGAGGGATGCCTATGCATACTGTTCCTGTGAATTGGGAGCTAGCTAAAGATAAACATTTTCGTCATATTGTTCAACGTGGAACAGAGCATTCAAAACCTGAGTTAGCCCATTCCGTTCATGCGGAAGTCGATGGACTGCAGCCTGACACGGTCTATTTCTATCGTTTCAAGACCGGAAATGAACATAGCCAAGTAGGAAAAACGAAAACACTTCCTTCAAATGGAGCTCATGTATCTAGTCTGACCTTTGCATTTGCTTCTTGCCAGCAATACGAACACGGATACTATACTGCTTACAAACATATGGCAAAAGAAGAACTCGATCTTGTTTTCCACCTTGGTGACTATATATACGAATATGGCCCAAATGAATATGTTGCTGGTACAGGCAATATCAGAAGCCATAACGGTCCGGAAATCAAGACACTGGAAGATTACCGCAATCGCCATGCCCAATATCGTTCAGACGAGAATCTGCAAGCGGCTCATGCTGCTTTCCCATGGGTCGTGACTTGGGATGATCATGAAGTGGAAAACAACTATGCCGATACCATCCCAGAAAAAGGACAATCCGTGGAGGAATTTGTTAAACGGCGTATTGCTGCCTACCAAGCATATTACGAACATATGCCTCTTCGCAGATCATCGATGCCACATGGTTCAGATATGCAGCTATATCGACGTTTTTCTTATGGTGACTTAGCAAACTTCTTTGTACTGGACACCCGACAATACCGTTCAGACCAAGCGAACGGCGATAAAAGTTCTCCGCAAACACCGGAGTCGATGGATCCATCCCGCAGTCTTCTAGGCGATGAACAGGAAGATTGGTTGCTCAATAACCTTAGCCAATCACAAACAAATTGGAACGTGATGGCACAGCAGATATTCTTTGCGAAACGTAACTATGGACCAAGTCCGGATGAACCTTTATACAGTATGGATGCCTGGGATGGTTACATTCCTTCCCGTCAGCGGATAACGGACTTTGTTGAGGGCAAAGACATGGATAACCTCATTGTACTTACAGGGGACGTTCATGCTAACTGGGCGTCCAATTTAACCGCAGATTTTGATGATCCGAATTCACGCGTATTCGGAGCTGAATTTGTCGGAACATCGATTACTTCAGGTGGAGATGGAGCCGACAAGCGAGCAGATACTGACAAGATTTTAGAACAGAATAAACACATTACATTCTTTAACGATTATCGTGGCTATGTTCGCTGCCAAGTTACTCCGAATCAATGGAAAACAGATTATCGTGTGATTCCATTTGTCTCAAAACCGGGTGCAGATATCTCTACAAGAGCTTCCTTTGTATATGAGAAACATCCAGAAGGTCTTAAAGAAGTATCTACAACAGCAGTACCAGAAGGAAAGATAATGTCTAATGAAGTTGAAGAAAATCGTAATCAGGCCCATGACAGAGCACATAAAAAGCAAATGAAGAAAAAAGGAGAAATTGTGCCGAATTAAAGCCACGCGTATCTCAGTTAATTGACGAATAGAAAGGAGTAGGGTGAATGATCTCAAATATCGGGATTCCAGGATTGATTTTAGTTCTCGTCATTGCTCTGATTATTTTTGGCCCGTCAAAACTACCGGAAATTGGCCGGGCATTCGGAAAGACTTTAACTGAATTCAAAAGTGCCACGAATGAGCTGATGACGGGTGAAAATAAAGAAGAAAAAAAGGAAAAGACCGGCTTAACGTCCGCGAAGAAAGAACAGGATAAAACAGTAAGCTAGAGAAGAGTGGGCGGGGAAACCCCGTCCTCTTTTAAATGAAGAGGAGGTTCACGCCATGGAAAATAAAAACTTAGCGATTGTCAATCATTTAGAGGAACTTCGCAACAGAAGAAGGACGCCTTCTTTTTCGAGAAGCGCGCCCTTATTTCACCCGAAAAATGTTGTATGAAAAGGCCACTTTAATGTCATTAAATCGTGCTTCACTTTATGGAGTGTTAGCCCTTCTTCCTCACCTCCACCTGTTGATTGGTAGTCCCACTCATCTGGGGCATCTGTCAAATCACTCCGGTAACATAACTCTACTAAATTCTTCTATAAATTCTTCATAATGAAGTTGGATGGCAATTCGCGTTTCTCCTGCTTTACTTGCTGGCCGATAGTCAATATAGGACATCCCTTTTGCTTCAATCCCCTCAACCACATTTGCATCATAGTATATGTAATCAACGATGGCAGGATTTTTAATCACCATGATGGTAAGAAGATCGTGAATAGGTGCACCTTGAATACCCGGTACAGTTTTTTTATAAAATTCGTAGTAATATTCAAAGACTGGCTTGATCATGAAGGCATAGATGTTTTTCTTGTTTTGAGAAATAGAGTCAACGATATCCGGAGTAAGAACAGCAAATTGGGTGGCATTTAACGGAGTAATCGTCAGGTTATGTGCAAACTTAAGCACGAAATTAGATGAAGTTGGATCACCAAAAAAATTTGCTTCTGCCAGTGCCGTTACGTTACCTGGAACAAAGAATGCACCACCCATCACATAAAAGGAATGAACCATTTTTAATTGGTCGGGAAACAGGATAAACGCAGTTGCCAGACTAGTCGAACGTCCTGTGTCTACAATAATAAGCTCATCTCTATATCTTTCTATGATGAGACGAATAGTATCAAAAGGATACGTTTGGTATTGCATATTACTAGGAGGCCGTATCGGACCGATTCCTTCACCATGAATTTCAGGGTAAAACGTCACATCTTCCTGCTGCACCGGTTGGGAGGCGCCAGGAATAATCGGAATGTCATTTCTCCCCGCTAATTGCACTAAATGGGCAGCATTGGCTGTAGCCTGTTCTTTTGTCACATTCCCATAACTGCTGACGATACCAACAAGCTCGATTTCAGGATCCAGCATGGTATACATAATTGCCAAGGAATCATCTATTCCAGGATCACAAAATAAAAGAATTTTTTTCGTGATGAAAATCCCCTCCTTCTATACTATACATATTACAAGGTTCAAGAAGCATGCCTGAAACAGTGATGTGCAGTACGGTTTGTGTCAACACATTAATCCGATAGTGAGGGAATAACCACCCATTTCGGTATGGGACAGTAAACCCGTGCCCTTTTTATATAGCGACAAAAAGCTGTACATTGGCGTTAAAAACTATTATTATAGACTATTAGGTTAATTTCTTCTACTGATTATTTTTTCGTAAATTTGTAAGCGAATTCATTCAGTTATAGGGGGAACCTGGTCAAAGCTGAACATCACGAGATTTCATTCCAGGGGGATACATATGCTTAACATTCTTGAAAATATTAATTCCGTTCTTTGGGGAAAACCGAGTTTAGTTTTATTAGTGGGGACTGGATTATTTTTAACGCTTATTCTAAAGGGTTTACAATTTAAGAAATTGGGGTATGCGCTTAAATTAGCTTTCTCAAAAGACAAAGAGGCAGATGGTACAGAGGGGGATGTCAGTAACTTTAAAGCCTTGATGACGTCACTTGCCGGAATGGTAGGCAATGGTAATATTGCTGGTGTCGCAACCGCCGTGACATTGGGAGGCCCGGGAGCTATATTCTGGATGTGGATCGTAGGACTGGTTGGAATGGCAACGAAATATGCAGAGGCATTACTTGCGATGAAATATCGAGTGAAGAATGCAGAGGGGGAATATTCGAGCGGCCCGATGTATTATATCGAACGTGGAATAGGAAGAAAGTGGAGGCCTCTTGCTGTTGCATTTGCTTTTTTCGGGGCATTTGCAGCACTCGGAATCGGTAATAGTGTACAGTCAAATACTATTGCCGATGTGATGCAAAATAGTTTTAGCATCAATGGAATAACCACAGGAGTGATTCTTGTCATCCTGACCTCCTTGATTATTTTTGGGGGCTTGCAGCGGATTAGTTCTGTAGCCGGGGTGTTTGTACCGGTAATGGCGGTCTTCTATATTATTGCATCCCTTATTATTCTTGGATTGAATTATGATAAAATTGTCCCCGCCTTTTCCTTGATATTTACATATGCGTTTCATCCACTCCCAGCGGTTGGTGGCTTTTCCGGTATCGTTATATCAGAGGCTATCCGTAATGGTGTATCCAAAGGAATTTTCTCGAACGAAGCAGGGCTCGGCACCGTTGCATTAATTGCTGGTAACGCCAGGACAAGCCACCCGGTTAAACAAGCATTAGTTGCCATGACTGGTACATTTATCGTAACGATTATCGTTTGCACCATGACAGGTCTAGTCTTACTTGTCACAGGTTTTTGGGATACAACCGGGGGATTACTATCTGGCGTAGCACACGATGCAAGCCTTGATGCAGGCGCCCTGACAAGTGCGGCATTTGGTTCCTCATTAGGTGATATCGGTGAATATATGGTGTCCATTTCCGTTGTTTTCTTCGGGTTTTCGACCATTTTAGGCTGGTATGTTTATGGGTCGAAATGCTTTGAATACTTATTTGGTTTAGGTTATATGGGTATTTATCGTTTGATTTATGTTGGTGCTACATTCATTGGAACCATTGCCAAATTGACAACCGTCTGGGCGTTTGCTGACATGGCGAATGCATTGATGATGATACCAAACTTAATCGGCATTTTGCTTTTATATAAAGTGGTTGCCAATGAAACGAATGATTATTTTCATAACTTTTATGAACAAGCTAAGTAGATTTGTTAAAGCGAATAGAAGCGAACGGATCGAACAGTGCCTGGCACTGTTCGCTTCTGTTCGCTGCACTTTTTTTAATAAAAGGATAGATTCTTCCTAACCCCTTTACCTTTCCGCATGCCATTCCCTAACCTTCTTATCCGATGGCAGCAAGAATGTAACTATTCCAAGCAATGGCAATAACGAAATCGCAACCATGGTCGGTGTTAATCCGATTAAATCAATTAATGAACCCAGTGCAACGGAACCAATTGCTCCCATACCAAAAGCCAGTCCGACCGTTAATCCGGACATGGTGCCAATCTTGCCCGGTATTAATTCCTGGGCATAAACAACGGTTACCGAAAAGCTCGACATGACGATGAGACCGAGTAATCCTAGTAGTATAATCGCACCAATTGCACTTGCGTATGGCAAAATTAATGCTAGTGGTACCGCAGCCAGCAGCGAGAATAAAATGACATTTTTCTTACCAAAGCGATCTGCCAGCGGGCCGCCAAGAAAAGTTCCAATGGCGCCCATCAGTAAAAATGTAAAAATATAGAATTGCGACTCTGCGATGGACATTCCATAATTTTCAATCGCGTAAAAAGCGTAAAAGTTGGAAATGGCCTTGGCATACCATGTTCGGGCAAAAATAATAAATATAAGTACAATCAGCGCATTCCGTATTGCCCTAGACACATTTTTATCGACTTTTTCCTTTTGCTCCGGTTGTTTCTTTTTAACGACTGTGGGAGTCATTGCTGCATACCACCTGGCAATGTAAATTAGAAAAATCACTGCCAGGCCAGCAACTGCCGTAAACCATATCACACCAAATTGTCCCAAAGGAACGAGGACTAAAGCGGTTATAACAGGTGCCAGTGCCTGACCGGAATTGCCACCTACCTGATAAATAGATTGTGCAGTACCACGACGCGGACCTGCTGCGAGATAGGCCACACGGGACCCCTCAGGATGGAAAATCGCCGACCCCAATCCAATAAACAGAACACTGACAAGGATGGTCCAGAAGTTAGGAGCAAATGCTAACCCGAATATCCCGACCATACTGCTTGCAAGCCCCAATGGCAAAGCAAAAGGCATTGGCCGTTTGTCGGTATACATCCCCACCACCGGCTGCATCACGGAAGCAACCATGTTCAATGTAAAAGTAATGAGACCAAGCTGTGTAAATGTTAAGCCCAATGACTCTTCCAAAATCGGAAAAACGGCAGGAATAACAGCCTGGAGTGTATCGTTTAACATATGACATATGCCAATGATAAATAAAATGGAGTAAACCGTTTGATTATGTGTTTTTGTTTTCATGTTATTTGTTGCAGCAGCCATATTTCTCCTCTATTCCAGTCAGTTTAAAGCGAACGGTACCTTCGAACGGTGCCTGGCACTGTTCGGTGCGTTCGCTAATTATACCATATAATAAAGGTAGAAAGCGTATATTAATAAAGAACCCCGAGAATGGGATGTCGGAGTTCTTTGAGCTACGCCGCACAGAAGTTGCGGTGGCAAGTTTGGGAGTAATCCCCTTCCCTATGCCAATTCACAGGAGGGGATTACTTCTTCATTCCGTTACTCAAAAACTGGTATACCAGAAACGCAGCTATACCAGAATCAATCCTTACTTCAGCTTTTCAATCCGGCCTTTACATACTTTTCCCGGACCGTTCTGCTGCGTCAAATCCGGTATCTTGAATGACGCGAATGATTTCCGGGATCCCTGTCAGATGGCTCTCATAAGATCCCTGTCAGATGGCTCTCATAAGTCACCTCTCCATTTTCACCTTCCAAATGAACGCCGACATCCTTGACACCCGGCATAGCAAAAACGGCCTTTTCAATCTTGGTTTTGCAGTCCGGACAATGCATGTCTTTGATGTCAAAGTATGCTGTTTCGCGCATCGTTTGGCTCACCTCCTTCCTTTTCGCATTACAGTTTATTTCCGTGCATTCCCGATTAGAACTTCAGAGACGACCCCGAAAGCTGCGAATCAGAATCGTCTTAAGCTTCATCGTCCTTGTTCCCCAGGCGGCACGACATCACAATACTTGCTTTATGCACGCTAAGCATTAGTACGCCGGCAAATGCCTGTTCATATTCGGTATGGAACGGATATGGAAGCAGTCCACCAGCTGCAGCTGAATCTGTTTGACCCGATGTACAGAGCTGTGGTGTCCATTGGCTGCCGAACGGATTCGCCATGCCACCGATGAGCGCATTTGCGATAAATATCAGACAGGCTGGCATAATAACTGCGCCGCTCAGCCATGCATAGTGTTTCATCTCCTGCCGCGGGAGACGTTCATCGGGGTCCGGCGAGGCAATCGGCATCCACATTGAAAAGGCTAGCACAATCAGCAGTATGGAGTAGATATTCTGAAGCAGTGGGTATTGTGCCAATAAATCGAGGACAAAAGGTAAGTGGTAAAACAGGAATAGTACTCCGAACATCAGAAGCGAGATTTTTGACGGGAAAAAGCGTCTGCCGTTATTGAATATAACCAGCACACGCATGTTACGAATTCGCCGGTACAGCCGGCCAGGAATTCCTAGCAGCATAAAGGGTGGTATGATAAAATAAACCAAGCTCATTTGCAGCATGTGCAGGCTGAAGGTAAGATGACTAGCAGCTGCCAGCGGACTTCCGGTAACAGCATACAAACTGACTAGCGCAAGAAAAAAGAACACCGGCTTCCTGCGCGGCTCATCATGACTCCTGAAACGTCTGAACAAATACACATATAGAATCCCCACAAAAAAACAGCAAGCTAAGAGCGGGATATTCCACACAAGGAACTGTTCCAGGAATAACGCATCAGCCAAATGATCCCCCCTTTTTAAGTCATCCTGTGAAACAGACATAATTCCCTTTGTCACTTCCTCCCCATATATATGTTGAACTTTCACAAATCATTCACAATGCGTTCACACAAACGTCATTGAAAAACAGCCCAATCCCGGTTATGATGATGTTAAGAATTGTTTGAGAATGTTAGAAACAATCGTACATAGCATAGAGAGGGGATAATCGATTGCTGCCTATTGAGCGTCAGCAAAAAATAAAGGAATTATTAAGTAAACATCACTACATGAAAATTTCCGATCTGAGTGAAGAGCTGGGCGTCTCCGAAATGACGATTCACCGTGATTTAAAACCGCTGATTAACGATGGTGCCGTACTAAAAACTTTCGGTGGAGTATCGATTGCCCAGGATGCGAATGAGCATACACCAGCTACGAAAGACTGTGTTTTTTGCAGCCGTACAATCAATGACCGTCTCGCATATCGACTAATTTTAACAAATAACCGAATCGAGACGGCATGCTGTGCACATTGTGGCCTTCTTCGTCACCGCCAGCTCGGGGATGAGGTGGTTCAAGCCATTTGTCCGGACTTTTTCCGGCAGACAACCCTAAGTGCACAGCTGGCTTTTTATGTAATGGATGCCTCCGTTGAAATCGGGTGCTGTCATCCGCAAGTATTAACATTTGAACGGAGCAAGGATGCGGAGAAATTTGTTAAAGGCTTTGGCGGGACCATTTATCACTTTTCGGACGCCGAGGAAGCCATTTTCCAAAAAATGAACGGGCACGGCGGCTGTTCGGGAAGTCATCACTGATGCAGCAGCTAGTTCAGACAGCTGGATTCAGGCAGGCCGGGGCACTGGCTTTTCAAAACAAAATAGCATCCGGGCCAATAAGAAAGGATGGATTACATGAGATTATTCAAGGTTCTGCCATTATTGCTCATTCTTTTCCTTGCTGCATGCGGGGAAGAAATTGAGACTAATATGTCAGAGGAAGTTAGCGATTTTGAATTTACCACCCAGGACAAGGAAACATTGTCGAATGAAGACCTGAAGGGAGAATGGTGGATAGCAGACTTTGTGTTTACCAACTGTACAACAGTTTGTCCGCCTATGACCCGGAACATGGCAGAATTGCAGCAGAAAATGAAGGAAGAAAACCTGGATGCGCAGCTCGTTTCCTTCAGTGTGGACCCCGAGCGTGATACACCAAAAGCGTTAAAAGAATTCGCGCAAAATTTCCAGGCCGATTTCAGCAATTGGACTTTTTTGACCGGCTATGAGTTCCAGACGATTAAGGAGTTTTCGATTAAATCCTTTAAATCACTGCTGAAGAAACCACCGGAAGGGTCGGACCAGGTAACACACGGTACGAGTTTCTTTTTGATTAATCCGGAAGGGAAAGTCATTAAACGCTATAGTGGTACCAAAACAGAAGAAATGCAGAACATTGTTGACGACTTGAAAATCGTCCTCAACTAACGACAAATTGGGGGATTGAAAATGAGAAAACGCATCTGGACTATTTTAGCTGTACTGGCCTTAGCTCTACTGGCAGCATGTGGCAGCGGCGACACGGAGCAGAATTCTGACAATGCGGAAGAGGAAATCAAAGAACTCAAAGTGGATTTCGAAGTACCGAAAACCGCCGAAGTGGATGAAACAGTGCAGCTGAAGGCCACCGTGACGTACGGTGACGAAAAAGTAAAAGATGCAGAAGAAATGGAATTTGAGTACTGGGAAAAAGGCAATGAAGACAACAGTACCATGATCGAATCAACCAATAATGAGGATGGAACATATACCGCCGAAGTATCCTTTGATAAGGATGGCGTATACGAAATGTACGCCCACACAACCGCCCGCGACATGCATACTATGCCGAAAAAGTCCATCACGATCGGTGACGGTGAAAGCAGCGAACAAGAAGACAAGAATGACGATGAAGGTCACGACCATGGCAATAATCAAGCAGAAGGATTCGGTATGCATTTCGCCAAGCCTGACTCTATCAAGGCAGGAGAAGAAACTGATTTAACGGTTCATTTGCAAATGGCTGACAACCCGCTTGAAAACGCCAATGTCCGTTTCGAAATTTGGAAGGATAGCTCGGACAAACATCAATACGTGGATGCCGAGGAAACAAAAGCAGGCGAATATAGTGCAGGTCACACATTCGATGAAACAGGTTCGTACAAAATGACGATCCACGTTAAAAACGACGACGGGCTGCATGAGCATCAGGAATTTAACCTGGAAGTGACTGAATAATTATAAGTACTCGAACATAAAAGGGCTGTACCCCGTGTACAGCCCTTTTTCATGTCTGTGTTTGTCATTCACCTTTTCGGACGTATTGCCGCATGTCTTCTTTTACGCCGGACAGGCAAACTTTTGCAGGGTCACCCGCCGTATCTAGCGTGACACTCGATCCGTCCGTTGGTAGTGTCTCCTCAAATATTGCCTCATATTCTGACACACTCACTTCGGTCCGGGACTCGAGCAGCTGGTTGTGTTTGCCTAATGGCAGCTGCTCCTGGAAATTTGGCTGGAGCGTACCGGCAAAGAATTCGCCAACCGCACCTGAACCATAGCTGAATAAACCAATCCGTGCTCCCGGCTGCAAATCTTCCTTATTTTCAAGCAGCGAAAGCAAGCTTAGATACAGGGAACCAGTGTAAATGTTGCCGACAATCCGGTTGTATTTGGCACTGACCTGATAATTGGCCATCAGCCGTTCTGAATCTTCGTCCGTACCCTCGTCCATCACCGCTTTTAACGCCTTTTTGCCCATTTTCGTGTACGGGAGATGGAACGTAATTGCTTCAAAGTCGGCCAGTTCCAGACCTGTTTTCACCTTGTACTGTTCCCATACATTTGCAAAGAAGGCAATGTATTGTTCATTTGAAAGCTTGCCGTCAACCAATGCCTTGTCCGAATGTATCGGCCGCCAAAAGTCCATAACCTCATCCGTCCTGTAGGCACTGTCCCCCTCCAGTGCCAGAATGTCCGGATCGGCACTGATCAGTAAAGCGACCGCTCCTGCCCCCTGTGTCGCCTCGCCCGAAGTTCCCAGTCCATAACGGGCAATATCTGAGCCAAGCACAAGGACTTTGCTTTCAGGGTTTAATGCAACGTGCCCTTTTGCCATCTGAATGCCGGCAGTTGCACCATAGCAAGCCTGCTTCAGTTCGATTGCCCGTGCATTCTCGTTCAACCCAAGCAAATGGTGAACATAAATGGCCCCGGATTTGGAATGGTCAATCCCTGATTCCGTTCCGAAAATAACGAAATCGATTGCTTCTTTATCCTTTTCATCCAACATTTCCAGTGCCGCATTCGCCGCCATGGTGACTGCATCCTGCGTAATTGGAGCCACCGCCATTTTTTCCTGGCCGATGCCGATGGTAAATTTTTCTGGTTCGACATTGCGGCTGGATGCTAGTTTATTCATATCCACATATAAATGGGGGGTATAAAACCCTATCTTATCAATACCTATTTGCAACGTTATTCTCCTTTTCCGCTCGATTTTGCCTTCCCGTTATGCAGGTGGGATCGTACGTGACTTTCTTCATTAGAAAACTCAGCTTGCCCTGTTTTTTTACCTGCCAATATAGTTTACCCAAAAATTATACACCAATCGTAATACATAATGCCATGAAAAACAACGCGAAGAAAATCGAACATTCGTCACCACGACTGACAAATCAGGAGCGGACGGTAGCACACATTTTCCTGTTCCGGCATACAATGGGCAAGGAACACAAAAAGGAGGAGTCGTTATGCCTGATTCTTTGCCAGTCCATATCGAACCATTCAAGGTCAGCGGAGGACCTGGCCAGCAAGTTGTTTATCCGCAAGTATGGGGGATGGCGGATCCATCGCTGCAGACGTTCATTAATCAGTCGATTGTGCGGGAAACACAAGGGCTTATCGATCAGCAAATCAGTGATATGGCTGACCCCATTGGCCAAATGGTTGGGGAATTTGAGATGAAGAACAACCAGCGGCAAATTTTGAGCTTGATGCTTTCCAACTATGCGATACACGAAATGGCTGCACACGGGATGACGTATCTCACTTCACTTACATTTGATCTGGAGACCGGAAAACGATGTCAGCTCAGCGATTTATTCAAGCCTGGGAGTGACTACACTAGCCGTATCTCAGACATGATCAAACAGCAAATCAAGGAGCGCGGCATCCAAACTCTAGGCGAATTCACCGGCATCAAGCCTGATCAGCCTTTTTATATAGCAGACAAAACGCTTGTCATTTACTTCCAGTTGTATGAACTCACGCCATATGTATTCGGATTCCCGATATTCCCGCTTTCCGTTTATGAACTGCAGGATATCATCGACGAAAACGGGCCACTGAGCCGGATGGCAATCAACAATTAAATAAAGGGTAAATTCAAGGGGCCGCCCTGCCGATAAAGTTTATTTCGGACTGGTTTCAGCTTTTGTCACGGAAAAAAATGAGGTCCGCATGCAGTTCCTCCCCGATGTCGAGGATGGCAAATGAATAATACGGCAGCGTCCGTTTATCGGTTGGCGAGCCCGGATTTATCAGCAGCTGCTTTTTGAAATACCGAACCAGCGGAATGTGAGAATGGCCAAAGACAATAATATCAGCGCTTTCTCCTGTAAATGCTTCGATTGCCCGCTTCTCTGTCGTTTTTTTCTTCCCGTGACCATGAACCACACCAATTTTGTAGCCGTTAATGGTGATGGTCTCCCTGGCATTAAGATGCTCTTGTAACGCTGTGTCATCCACATTGCCGTACACGCCTGTCACCTTTCCGTATTGGGATAGCTCCTCATAAACATCCATCGTTTTCCAGTCACCTGCGTGGATGATTTGATCAGCTTTCGCGAGCTCATTGGTAAGCCGCTCCGGCAGCTGTTTGGCTTTATCCGGCATATGCGTGTCGGCGGTTATTACAATTCGCAAATAGCATGCCTCCTTTCATGGGGCTGGGACAAGGAACCCGTGTCCTGCTTAGAATGCCATCCATTGGACATAAATTTGAACCATAATATACAGGGCAATTGCGTACTTGTAGTTAAATTTTATCCCATTTTTAAGTGCGCTCAAACCATTCGTTCCACTCAACACAATGACTGGCATGATCAATGGGGATAGCAGTATCGATATGGCACTTCCTGATGTCACTGCCAGTACAATCAATTCCGGCGGGTACGGTAGTGAAATGCTTTCGAGAATGCCTGCAACCAGGACCATTACCGTAAGTGGGCCAAGCCCCATGAACCCAAGGATAATGACGATAAATGGCAAGAAATACAGCATATTGAAAAACGGGACAACCTCCTGAAGGGAATAAATTCCACCCACAATTGCCCTTCCAATCCCACTCTGGTTCATGGAAAATATCATAATCCCTGCTGAAGTCAGCACACTGAACTGATACGCCTGTGCTGATAATCCGCTCTTATAATAATCTTTCATTTCAGCAAGCATATTTTTCGGCTTTCGTTTTACTATGAAATAAATACTGGACCACACGATAATCACGAGCGGAATCAGCACCATTAGCTTAACAGCCAGAATTTCGTATAACAGAAAGATAGATCCGAACAACGTAATAAATAGGAAGATAAATTCCATCGTTTTGCGCAACTGCTCTTTTTTATCCGACGAATGCTCGAGAACGTTATCAATTTCCGTTTTAATTTCCGCAGTCAGGTCAACACCATAGCGTTTCTCTTCAAAATAGGAGAACAAGACCGCCAGCATCATAGCAGCAGCCGTGATCAGAAAGCCTTGCAAAATTGTCAGCCACAACGATGCATTCAACGCCTCGACCGCAAATGCAAAACTCGGGATACTGATAACCCAAAGCGTTGACAAGGCAAACGCACGCAGCAGAGCTGTTCCTTTAAAATTTTCCCATGCCTCTCCCCGCTGATGTTTCAACATGTGGCTGACAAACTGATACATCAGCGGTATCGCGCCGAATAATAGAAAATAAGAAAGAATATGTGTAAATGAAAGCATGCCAAAGTAAAACTTCCGGCTGGAGTCAAGCAGCTTGTGCGCCATGCCGATAATTTCCTCAATATATGGCTCCTGGCGCAATACCCAGCCAATCATCGGAACAACCGCGAGCAGGCCAATAATATTGCTCATCTGAAGCAGACCGCTTTGAATATTTCCAGCTTGAAAGCCATCGGTAAACACCATAATGATAACCCCTGCTGTAACAAGAAAAAGCGGCAATTTAAAACGATGCAGCTTCAGTTTCACCGCGGCCAAAACCAGCATGACAAAGCCAATGACGGCATGTATAGCTACCATTATCCGGATGGGGAAAAAGTAAGTGATAAAGTGTAAGAGGGCGTATAGAAAAATAGACAGCCGCAGTCCCCTAGTAACGAATCCATCCATTTCACAAGCTCCTTCTTAAATCAAACGTTCATTTAATAACATACGCTCATGAAAATCAGTATAACGCAATAAATTCAGGAATGAAAACTGGAATCGCTGTAGATCACTTAACTTTTGGTCAAAACGCCAGATTTTAGCACGAATTCACCAAAATTTACTGCAAAAACACCAGAGTTACCTGAACCAGACAAAATAAATGAGTTTGATGCTTAAGGATAAGATTCTTAAGCATACTAAAAACAAACGTAAAACATTGCGGAGGTGTATGATGATGGACCCCAAAGAAAGACTGAAAACTGCTGGTATATCAATGGCAAGCGATCTAAAGTTACAGACATTTGGCAGAGACAAAGAATCCGATAAAACTGTTGCGGATATGAAAACGGTTCAAGCCATTATTAGTGATTGGAATGCTATGTCCAAGAAATCGGCAAACCTGACAATCGAGCAATACGGCCTTCCAAACGAAGCTACTCCAAGCAGACTAGTCTGGTATAACAATGGACCGTGGAAACGAACGATAATTTATCGTGATGAGATCCCCCATGACTTTCCACAGCCCCATACGGATGTAATCGAGAACGTTATTGATTACCGGGTGCCACCGGAAATGTTCAGCGAAGTGGCGAAATTTGATGGGAGTGTGATTGTAGAAAGAACGGCGGGTGAAGTATCTTCCCGGTGTGATATGGAGGCTGCCAATATTGTTGCTCTCAACTTTATGCATGATATTGTAACAGGGAAATTAAACGCTGAAAAAGCTCGTGAAGACCTCAGCGAAATTAACACCTCCTATTTAATGAATAAGTCAGCCCCATACGCAGAGGCATTACAATTTAGCGTTGCAGCCGAAGATACAAATGATACCGACCATGTAACGGTTGAAGACGAAATAATAAAGCAAGGCATTGAAAAAGTTAATGACGTAATGAAAGGTGACAAGGACCGTCGAGGGGATGATACTTAAAGCTAAAGGGGCAATTTCTCTTCACAAAATTGCCCAGCCAAACAGACCCTATTCTCCCTGCTTGTTCCTCATCCGCTTCCTAATTAGCCAAATTGCAGCCGCACTGGCAATCCCTAATATAATCAGAACCGGCAAATTGCCAATGATGAAGACGAATAATCCGGATAACGCTGACAGGAGAAAATTAATGCTTTTCATAAACTGCTGTTTCGTTTTTTCCCACGTATTCAAGTCATCCTCACTGGAGATGGTTACATTCTTCTCTTCCATATGAATGGTGACGGTGGCAAGATCAACCTTATTTTGCAGATAGTTCATCCGGCCAGTAATCTGCTCAATTTCTTCTTGAACTTTTGCCAGATCTTCCGAAATGTTAAGCAGGTCTTCCGTTTTCTCCGCCTGTTCCATGAAGAAAGAAGCCGTTTCTCTACGACCCGTTTTGATTCCAGCCGGGATTCCAGGTCCACGTATTCTTCCGTCACGTCCTGACCCGATATCGAGCTGTTCACGACTTTTTTGCTGCCGTCTTCCACCTGCTGAACAAATTCCCGAAAATGTTCCTGTGGGATCCGGGCCGTAATCTGCCCACTGCTCGCCCCGTCTTCAGATCCTCCATGCATGCTTGATTCAACGATATAGCCGCCTCGATCGGATACTTGCTCTCGGATATCATCTGCTGTCTGCCCGTAGCTCTTCACTTCGATATGCAGATTGGCATTATAAATAACTTTCCGGTCGGCATCAGTTGCATCATCAGCCTGTGATGCCGCATTATCTTCACTCGCACTGCCGTCATTCTGATCAGTCGCAGCACCATCTTTTCCGCCAGAAGAATCATTCGCTGTCGTAAAAGTTGTACTCTTTTCTACTGCATTTTCCTCTGTCATTCGATTGGCCTGATCAGCACTTGATTCACTGTCCCCCGATTCATTACTACAGCCCGCTATCAAAATAATGGAAGTGATAACAATAAACATGAAAAATCTTTTTTTCATCCTTGACCCCCGTCTCTGAACAAAAGTTTGTGTTTTCTATACTGACGGCAACCGCTAAAAAAAATTACATATTACGGGGGAAAACAATTGCAGAAATTGGAATGAACAATGATTCTTTCGGATATGATAAGCATTGGAGTTTTTTATGGAGGTGTTTTACTTGGACGAACGTTATCGTGAATATCGAACAGGACAAGGTGTACCAGCGGAAGGGACATATACATGTCAATCCGGCGAAAAAGCAAAGCTAACAGAACAGGACAACTTCCCAGTATGCCCGGTCAGCGGAAATGAAACATACTGGAAACATGATGATGAATGATTGGGCTCAGGAATCATTAAAAAATCCTCCGTGATGGAGTTTATTCCAGTCACGGAGGGTTTTTTCTCTATCATTTCTAGCTTTTACCATAAAGTTAACCAATCAGACCAGAAATCCGGCCATGATTGGGCAAAATCCAGAATCATTTGCGTCAAGTTATACCCATCCTCTGAAACGGGCAGCTTCCGCCATCCGCCGTACACCAACAATATATGCTGCCAGGCGCATGTGCACCTGATGCTGTTCAGCGGCATTGTATACTTTTTCAAATGAATTCACAAGGACTTTACGCAGCTTCGTGGCGACCTCTTCTTCACTCCAATAGTAGCCTTGATTGTTCTGGACCCATTCAAAGTACGAAGCTGTCACCCCGCCGGAACTTGCAAGAACGTCCGGTACAATCAGAATGCCACGGTCGTACATGATTTTTGTCGCCTCGAGTGTCGTCGGTCCATTTGCTGCTTCTACGACAATCGATGCTTTAATATCACTGGCATTATTCTTTGTCAGCTGGTTGGCAATTGCAGCTGGCACAATAATGTCACAATCGCTAACAAGCAGTTCCTCATTGGTAATCGTATTATTAAACAGGTTGGTGACCGTGCCATAACTATCCCGTTTTTCCAGCAGATAGTTAATATCAAGGCCATCCGCATCATAAATCGCACCATATGCATCCGAAATACCGACTACCCTTGCCCCTTCGTCATGCATGAACTTGGCAAGATAGCTGCCGGCATTGCCGAACCCTTGTATGATTACCCGTGCACCCTGCATGTTGATGCCTTTTTTCTTCGCTGCTTCTTCTATACAGATGGTAACACCTTTAGCTGTAGCTGTTTGGCGTCCATGTGACCCGCCCAATACAATCGGCTTGCCGGTGACAAACCCTGGTGAGTCGAATTCACTGATACGGCTGTATTCGTCCATCATCCAGGCCATGATTTGCGAATTGGTGAACACATCTGGTGCCGGAATGTCTTTGGTCGGCCCGACAATTTGACTGATCGCGCGGACATACCCACGGCTAAGCCCTTCCAGCTCACGGAATGACATCTCTCCCGGATCGCAGACAATACCACCTTTCCCACCGCCATACGGAATGTCAGGGATACCACTTTTCAGACTCATCCACATGGCGAGGGCATCGACTTCCTCCGCGGTAACATCTGGATGGAACCGGATACCACCCTTTGTTGGGCCGACTGCGTCATTATGCTGTGTACGGTAGCCGGTGAAAATTTTGATGCTTCCATCGTCCATTCGTACAGGAATCCTTACAGTAAGCCTGCGCATCGGTTCTTTCAGCAATTGAAAGACTTCATCCGGGTACCCCAAGTATTCCAGTGCTTCCTTAATAATCACCTGTGTTGACGCTGTTAGACTCAACGATTCCTCTGCTTGTTCATTCACGATTGTTTTTGCCATTTTACCATTCACTTCCTTGCTTCATATTGTCCGTCAGTTGGATAAGATTTTATGAATCTTTTCAATTGCCCAGTCAAGATCTTCCTGACTGATGATAAGCGGTGGTGCAAACCGGATGACATTGTCATGCGTTTCCTTGCAGAGCAGACCTTCTTCCTTTAGTTGCTCACAGTATGACCGTGCTGGTTCGTTCAGCTCAACGCCGACAAACAAGCCTTTTCCGCGAATATCTTTAATAATAGGATTATCGATTTCTTTCAGTTTTTCCTGAAAATAGTTTCCAAGTTTGTTAGAATGCTCAGCCAGATTTTCCTCTTCAATGACATCCAGTGCGGCTATGGAGACTGCGCATGCCAGTGGATTACCGCCGAATGTTGACCCATGGGAGCCGGGGTTGAAGACACCAAGTACATCTTCATTGGCAGCAACACAAGAGACTGGCATAACACCGCCGCCAAGAGCTTTGCCCAAAATGTACATATCCGGTGTGACGCCTTCCCAGTCACAGGCAAACATTTTACCGGAGCGTCCAAGTCCTGCCTGAATTTCGTCGGCAATAAACAGAACGTTTTCTTCACGGCAAGCATCATATGCCTCTTTCAGGAATCCTTCCGGTGGCATGATGATACCTGCTTCACCCTGGATTGGTTCCATAAGAAATCCTGCGGTGTTTGGCGTAATTGCTTCTTTCAGCGCATCAATATCACCGTAAGGAATGATTTTAATCCCCGGCAGCATTGGACCGAAGCCGCGTTTGTTATCCGGATCTGCTGACATGGAGATTGCAGCCATCGTCCGGCCATGGAAGCTGCCTTCACATGCAATGATTTCAGCCTGATCATCCGCAATGCCTTTACAATCATAACCCCAGCGCCGTGCTGCTTTAATGGCTGATTCAACTGCCTCAGCCCCTGTATTCATCGGCAGGACCATATCTTTATTTGCCAGCTTGGAAACCTTTTCATAAAATGGCCCTAACTGATCATTATGAAATGCGCGCGATGTCAGTGTAACACGTCCTGCCTGGCTATTAAAGGCCTCCATAATTTTTGGATGACGATGCCCCTGATTCACAGCAGAATAAGCACTTAGCATATCCATATACTGGTTTCCCTCCGGATCGGTTACCCAGACACCTTCTGCCTCAGACACAACAACCGGAAGCGGCTTATAGTTCCTCGCACCGTATTTATCTGTCTGCTCAATAATCTCTTCTGATTGATTAAATGTATTTACTTTCATCACAAAACCTCCTCAATAGTCTTTCACGATTATAAATGCAAACTTTATGCCAAATTTCAAAATACTGAAGTGATAAGGATTTCAAAATAAGGAATGTTTTTGGGCGCAAAACGAGTTTGCACTTACGCGAGGTCGGGAGGTTGTGGCGCCAATTAATTTTGCATTCCACCAGAGGTTCTATTAAACTTAAAAGGAAGGAATGAGGTGACAACATGCCAACAAACAGTCCAAAAGATGTTCAGACACCACTCAACATGAATGCCCTTTACCAGCAGCTGCTCGATGCCGTAGACGTAGGCATTCATGTCATTAATAAAAACGGCGAAACCATTATTTACAACAAAAAAATGATGGAAATTGAGTCCATGGGCAGTGAGGATGTCCTTGAGAAAAACCTGCTCGATGTTTTCAAATTCAGGGACAGCCAAAGCAGTACGCTTGTACAGGCGCTGACAACCGGCAAATCCACCCAAAATGCAAAACAAACCTATTTCAACTATAAAGGAAAAGAAATCACGACAATCAACAACTCCTTCCCTATCGCAGAAAATGGCGAAATTACCGGTGCTGTTGAAATTGCCCGGGATGTAACACAGCTGGAGAATGTCATTAAAGAAAACGTGCTGAACAAACGGAACACGAATTTCACCTTTGACAAAATTATCGGCAACAGCGAACCGATGCAGACGGTCATTGATGAAGCGAAACGCGCGACACGGACATCATCTTCCGTCATGATTGCCGGCGAAACGGGTACAGGGAAGGAGCTGTTTGCGCAAAGTATCCATAATGGCAGCGCCCGATCGAGTGCCCCTTTCATTTCACAGAACTGTGCCGCCATTCCGGATAACTTGATGGAAAGCCTTTTATTCGGCACGAAAAAAGGGGCATTTACAGGGGCAACCGACCGGCCAGGGCTTTTTGAACAGGCGGACGGCGGTACATTGCTGCTGGACGAAATCAATTCACTCGACTCCTCGCTGCAGGCAAAACTGCTGCGGGTTATCCAGGAAAAATCAATCAGAAGAATTGGGGACCTGAAAGATAAAAAAGTCGACGTCCGCATTATCACGACCATTAACGAAGACCCTGTCGACGCCATTTCCAGCGGCCAGTTGCGAAAAGACTTATTTTACCGGCTTAGTGTCGTGTCCCTGTTCGTACCACCACTAAGCGAACGCAAAGAAGATATCGCCCTTTTAACCAAACATTTTATCGGAAAATACAACAAGCTATTCAACATGGATGTGACAGGCATCAGCTCCGAAGTCAGACAGCTTCTCCGCGAGCATGACTGGCCGGGCAATGTACGGGAGCTGGAGCATACGATTGAAGGCGCTATGAACCTAATTCTGGATGAGGATACGATCACTATCGGGAACCTGCCCCCGAAATTCAGGAAGAAGTACCAGCAGGAGCCGGACACGCTGCCAGATAGCCTGTTAAATCTTCGTGATGCAGGTGCCGAAAATCGTTCATTAAAGGAAAAAATGGCAGAAGCAGAAAAATTTTATATTCAGCAGGCACTTGCTAGGAACGATCACAACGTTTCCCATACTGCAAAAAATCTTGGCATCAGCAGACAAAGTCTACAGTACCGGATGCGTAGGCTTGGATTATAG
This sequence comes from Lentibacillus juripiscarius, assembly GCF_042685205.1. NCBI lineage: Bacteria > Bacillati > Bacillota > Bacilli > Caryophanales > Bacillaceae > Lentibacillus > Lentibacillus juripiscarius. The sequence continues at coordinate 81,382 of NZ_JBHUNA010000024.1, read as the reverse complement.
TAGAATGAGGGCGGATCGCACGGTGGTTCCGAAAGTCGCGCGGGGGGTGGTACAAACTCGCGCGAAAATCAAGAAACTCGCGCGGGACGGCCCAAATTCGCGCGAAAATCAAAAAACTCGCGCGGCACCCACTCAAACTCCCGCGGGAATACGGCACAGCTTTGCTTCACACAAAATCGCTGTAGTTTTGGATAAAATCGCTGCAGTCTGCACCAAAGTCACCCTAAACACCAAATAACAGCCAAAACTAATGAAAGCTCCCCAGCTCCAAGCACCTACCGATTAACCGATGCGGCCATCCGCACATACGTGTGCCGCTTCCCTCGAATGGCGATGGAATAATCCATCACATTTTCCGGCACAGCGATACCATGTTCACCCGCATCGCCAATATGATGGATATCCGCTCCGGCCATTTTATTGTTTAGTGCCATTTGCCGGATGGTTGCCGCAGCAGCTCCCTCCTGGCTCGTGCCGATTGCGGTTAATGCCAGGGCGCCTTGTTCATGGGCTGCATCCACAAGTTTTTCCGTCTTTTCCAGTGTCGTCCCTGGAACAGTGCCGACAGCCGGAAGCAGTACCACATCAGCACCGGCCCCAGCAAATTCTGCCACGACGTTCTCGCTCACAATGCCGCTGCCCGCTTCCTTTCTAACGCCTGCCCCATGCATTTTTCCAGCAATAATCATGATGTCATCTTGGAAAATTTCTTTTGCCTGTTTGATTGATTTTAGTATAGCCGTATTCGTCACCCCGGTTTTTGGGTTCCCAGTCAAGCAAACAAAATCAACGCCGAGCTTTTTCGCTTTTTCCAGCGATTCACGGATGGCAGTACGCCCTTTAGGAAGTTCCGCGAGTGTCTCTGCATTATCTGCCTCGGGATCAATCGGCTCCAAGTTAATCCCAACCGGCCGGCCTATTAATTTTTTCAGCTCAATGATTACATTTTGCGGATGTTCCGCGGACATACCTTCCACGTTCGGCTGATTAACGTCAAATAAGTTCAGCAAAATCATATCGGCTCCAAACGCGGCCGCATATTCCGCATTGGTCAAACTTGGATACAGCGGTGTCGTAGCACAAACCACTTCCGACAGCATGACCCTGCCTTCTGATGCTTCAATGGCCTGTCTTAGCTGAGCCCCATTCATCTCAGCAAAATCAGATGCCGTGCAATTTAATAAACGTTTCATAATGAAAACATCCTTCCTACTGCCCTTCTATATCAATAATCGAATGTCAGCTTCCAAAAGTGTCATCATCTATGAATAACACTTTTTTAACTTGAGAATCGATTACAGTTATGAAGAGAATTATTTAAAGTTCATGATGCCTTTCCCTTTTTATCTTTGTCATCAAAGACGTATTCAATGACGGCCAATAGAAGGGCTGCCGCCAATTCAGTCGAAAGCGTACTGTCACACTTCTCAAAAATTCATCAACTGTAAATATTATCAACCATTCAAACAATGTATCTATTATTATTTGCGTCATCGCCAACTGAACTTTGCTCGACAGATTCGCAATCACCAACATTTTAAGGCCCTTAGCAAAAATTTCAGCCGCTAATCCAAGCAAAAAATAGAATACAATAAATAATCCTAATGAACCTAGTGAATCATATGTCACATCAAAAATTCGAAAAAACCCGGCGAAGCCAAAGAAAGTAACTCCGACTGCAAAAGCCAAGGAACCGATAATAAGCAATGCCATTAAAACGATAACAACTATTTTTCCAAATAAGCCCAAATCGCGAAAGGATGAATCTTCTTCTTCGCTCATCAATTTCCCCCCTACTTAATGAGTATTTGGTTAAAACGCTAAAGTTTGCTGTGTATTCGCTAAAGTTCACAATAAAGGTGCTAAAGTTTAGCCCAAAAACGCTAAAGTTCACAATTAAATCGCTAAAGATGATGTGAAAATCACCATTATTCAGATACCTATTTGTATAGAACTACATTTTTAGCAAAAAAAGTAACCGCCCCATTCCATTAAAAGGGCGATCACCTCTATTTTTCCATATTTTATTTGAAAAATCCATCATCTAAAACTGTCCAGAACGGTATTGTCTTCCATCGTATAGTATTCATAATCCTCCCATTCACTGCACCCTTTAATGGTATAAAGACTTGATTTTGTCGAGGTCATCTAAAAATTGTTCGACTTCCTTCTGGTTCAGCCGTACCGGAAGCTGGTCATACAGCGTTAATATTTGTTCACCGTCTCCTTCTTGCCCACTACTTTCCAAATACCGGGTTAAGGTATCCACTTGTTTTTCGCTTAAGATGGATTCTGTTGATAAGTGTTTAACTTGCCGCAGCATAAATTCATTCGTATGTTCATCCATTTCACCTGCCATAATCTCGCCGTTCCACCTCATATCAGCATTCCCTCCAACCATTCATTGTTTCACTTAGTCTGCCCCAATCAAGCCAATTGTTATCAAACCTGTAAAGTGGTACATTTTAATAAAGAGCCTGTTAATGGAGGGATAGACTGTGGTACGTGATTGGCTGACGAAATCAAAATATACCGTTATCTTTACCGGTGCCGGCATGTCAACAGAAAGTGGTCTGCCTGATTTCCGCTCGTCCGGACAGGGACTGTGGGAGCAGGAGGATCCGAGCAAAATCGCCAGTGCCGATGCATTAAATAATAATGTGGAAGCGTTCATCGATTTCTACCGCACGCGGGTTCTCAATGTGAAGGACTACAAGCCACACAATGGGCATCATATTTTAGCCGACTGGGAAAGTCAGGGACTCGTACAATCCATCATTACCCAAAATGTCGATGGTTTCCACCAGGAAGCAGGCAGCAAGCGGGTCGCGGAATTGCATGGGACGCTACAAAAACTGCACTGCCAATCATGTGGGAAGGAATATAATAGTGAGGAATATGTTAATCAGGAATATTATTGCAAATGCGGCGGAGTACTGAGGCCTTCGATTGTATTATTCGGAGAGACGTTGCCACAGGATGCCTTTCAGTTTGCCCTGTCCGAAGCTGAAAAAGCAGACTTGTTTATTGTGCTTGGTTCATCACTCAGTGTAACGCCGGCCAATCAGTTTCCTTTCATTGCCAAAGATAATGGGGCCCGGCTGGTCATCGTCAATCGAGAGCCAACCGAGCTTGATGCTTTTGCCGATCAGGTCATTCATGGACGGGAAATTGGTAATGTGCTGCAAGAATGGGACAACTAGCAATCTTGCTTAGGAGTACCCGGCATCAAAGCAGGGAAGAATTTTCAGTGAAAATAATCACACAACTTTCCGTTTTTTTGTCCATCGTACCGTGATAAGATAGAACCATACCATGAATGAAGGGGACGAGTTCATGAGCCATTCAGCTGATTACCCAAAAGCATTTCAGGATACGTTTGATTCACCGGAAGGGCTGGCCGATCGCATTGCCGAGATACTGGAGTGTCCCATTACCATCGAGGACGCCAACCACCGGATTATCTCGTACAGCAAGCATGATAAAAATGTGGATGAAGCAAGGATAGCTACGATTATACAGAGAAGTGTGCCGGAAAATGTTATCACCTGCCTTTGGGAAAGTGGTGTGATGGCTTGGCTATTCGAAAGCAGTGAACCCGTTTTCGTCCCCGCGATTGAAAAAGTGGGGCTTGGAAATCGTATTGCCATCGCTGTCCATAAACATCAGGAAGTGCTTGGTTTCATATGGGCGCAGACATACGACACAACCATCACAAATGAACGATTGTCGCTGATGAAAGATGCGGCAAAACTCGTGAAAAATCAACTCCACCAGCACCACCTCAAAAAAAAAGAATCTGAAGCAAGCTACCAGGAGTTTTTTTGGCAACTTCTTGCCGGTCATATACAACTGCCTGCGGAAATCAGACGGCAGGCCAGACGATTTGGACTGGAACTTGGAGACCCCCTTTCAATCGCTATGATTGCATTTGATGGCAACGTAACCCAGACAATCGAAAAACATGCCTATTACCTGACAGAAACATTTCAACAGCCTTATGCTGTCTGCCGGATTTTTGATCAGAATCAGCTTATCATTCTCGTGAACCTGGAATCGGTACCCAATCCTAGAAAAAAAATGAAAGCATTTGTTCAGGACTTCATAACAAAACTGGCTGAACGGATCGGCATCGACTATGCAAAGGGCGCCTTTGGCCTCGTTTACAGCTCGCCTGTAAACATGAAAGACAGTTACAGGGAGGCAGTCAACGTTCTTGAACTGAAAGATCAGTTTCCATCCGCATTACAGCACGTCCATGGCTATCATGAACTCGGCATTTACCAGTTTCTGCATGAACTGAAAGCCATCCGGAAGCGCGACAACTACCGGAATGATGCACTGGAACGGCTAAAGGCTTATGACAAGAAAAACAGATCCGACCTGGTGGCATCACTGCACGCATATTTAGCTTGTGACAGCAATGTTTACAATGCAGCCAAACGAATGCACGTCCATGCCAACACACTGAACTACCGCCTGAAGCGCATCACGGACATTGGCGAAATCAATTTAAAAGATCCCAATCAAAAAATAACAATCTACCTTGATATATTGATAGAATGCATGGAGCATGGTGATTTGTGATTTTCAACAAACCGCCCTGCTCTTTTTTTGTTTTATGACTAATGAAAACGCTATCCAAAAGAGTTATAATGGAAGGAAGAAATCTAAATGCTAAGGGGGATATTTTCTATGATTATCAGTGTACCCAAAGAAATTAAAAACAATGAAAACCGTGTTGCCATGACACCGGCCGGGGTTGATAACCTGGTGAACGCTGGACACACGGTGCTAGTGGAAGCCAATGCCGGTGCCGGAAGCAGTTTTACCGATGACGAATACAAAGAAGCTGGTGCAGAAATTCTTAAAAACGCTTCAGATGTATGGGAAAAGGCGAACATGGTCATGAAAGTTAAAGAACCGCTCCCATCCGAATATGGATACTTTCGTGAAGGGCTGATCCTCTTCACCTACCTTCATCTGGCTGCAGAACCGGAACTGGCGAAAGCGCTGGCAGAAAAAGGGGTTACAGCCATTGCTTATGAAACAATTACCGTAAACGGCACCCTGCCGCTCCTGTCACCAATGAGCGAGGTAGCCGGACGGATGGCATCCCAGATTGGGGCACAATATCTTGAAAAAGCAAAAGGCGGAAAAGGTGTCCTCCTTAGCGGGGTTCCCGGAGTCAAACGCGGAAAGGTCACTATTGTCGGCGGCGGCATGGTTGGCACAAACGCTGCGAAAATCGCGCTGGGACTCGGAGCAGACGTCACTATTATTGATTTGAATCCAGAACGGCTGCGCCAGCTCGAGGATATTTTTGGAGGTAGTGTGCAGACATTGATGTCCAACCCGGCCAACATCGCTGAATCAGTCAAAGATTCTGACCTCGTTGTCGGTGCTGTCCTGATCCCGGGAGCAAAAGCGCCCAAACTGGTATCAGAAGATATGGTCAAGTCCATGCAGCCTGGTTCGGTCATCGTGGATGTGGCCATCGACCAGGGCGGCAACTTTGAAACCGTTGACCATATCACAACGCACGATGACCCAATCTATGAAAAACATGGTGTGCTGCATTATGCTGTGGCGAACATTCCTGGCGCCGTTCCGCGTACTGCAACCATTGCATTGACAAATGTGACCATCCCTTATGCCCTGCAAGTCGCCAATAAGGGTGCCGAAAAAGCAATTACCGACAGTAAAGCCATGAAAACCGGCGTAAATGTGCTCAACGGCAACATCACTTTTGAAGCAGTTGCACGTGACCTTGGCTATAACTACCATTCTGTTGAAGACGTTCTTTCAAATAAATAGGTTCATTAGGCTGCCTGATAACACAGGCAGCCTTTTCATTGCCATGCCAGGAAAATGACAATATCATTCTTAGTCGAATACTTATAAGCCTCAAGTAGGATATAGACTCATGAAACCAGCACATTTTTCTTTCGTCGACTCATCGCGAAACCGTTGCAGCCACTGGCATTAAGCTCTGGATGCTGATTAGGCCATTTTCACAAATGACGAGCGGTTTGTCGAGTTATGTAAAGTTTTGGCTTTGTTTGACGAAGAGGTTGCATTTTTTTAGAAGAATAGACATAATAGTCTTCGTGCGCTTCTGAGACAAACGACCCAGGCTACTTACATAACATTTGAAGGGAAGTATGATGTATCATGCCAGCATTACAAATGGCTATTTCCAAAAAGCGAAAAGAAATGATTGAACTGGGCGAAATGTATGGACTAACCGATAAACGGACAATAAATTGCAGCCAGCAGCTCGATACATTGCTAAACATTGACAAAAGCCGGACACAATACTTTTTTGATGAAGGTTCATTCAAAAAGTACATATTAACGAAAAAGAAAGAGGAACACATTGGTGCCTAAGCTAATGTGTTCCTCGGTTCTGTTGCTACACCGCCCGTAAAACGAGCTGTAATCGGTCAAACAGAATATCCTTAATCAGCAGTTTGCTCAAGAGGAGCTTTCACTGTTTGCTTGGTTCTTGTCGTTAGAATGACTCCGCCAATCACCATGCATGCTCCAACAATCTTCATCAGTGTTACGGTCTCCCCAAGCCACAGACTGGCCCCGGCCATCGTCACAACCGGCAGGAAGTTCAAAAACACCGAAGCCTGTGAAGCCCCGAGGATCCCCACCGACCGGTTATAGAAAAGCAGTGCAATAAAAGATGGGAAAATACCAAGATACAATAACCCGGTTACATTACCGGATGTCATCAAATTATCCGGCAAACCAACTATTGCCCATTCCGCGATCACAAATGGGATAAGAACAAGTACAGAAATACCGCTCATGACAAGAAGAGCACCAAACTGCGGAAACAAGTGCATATATTTTTTAACAAGAATGGAATAAACCGCCCAGGAGCCAATTGCCCCAATCATAATCCCATCACCAATGTTCCAGTCCATGCCGGCGATCGAAAAAATGCCTCCATCCAGTACAACCCAGACAGCACCAATCAGCGAAACAAACACCCCGGCAAGCTGCACATTCCGCAGCCGCTCCTTTAACAAAATAGCACTGAGCACCACGGTTACAGAAGGAATGACTGTTTCCAGCACGGACACATTTGTTGACGATGTAAATTGCAAGGAACCATAAATAAAGGTATTAAAAAAAGTAATGCCTGTCAGTGTCATCAATAGGAATGGTTTTTTATAGGTCACAAATGTGCTGCGAGATTCCCACGCACTGCGAATGCCAAAAGGAAGCAGCACAATAAAGGCAACAAGCAGCCGAAAAAACGCTATTGTGAACGGCGGGAGCTCATTAATTGCCTTTCCGGTCAATATATTCCCTGCATAGAAAATAACAACAAAAAGCATCATGACAGATGCACGAAACATATAATCCCCCCATAGAAAGTACAGCTGCAACCATGGTGTCCAGTGCTAAATGGCCGGATCAGTGTGCCAATACAGCACATACCCTCATTTTATTCTATACATTTTCTAATAATTATTACTCTTCCCAACTTATCAGAAAAGGAAAAAGATTGCACACCATAAGCGAAAGAGACCGGTCAATAGATAACAAAATAAATAGTTTGATACCGGCATCAAGTTTACCAGATTTAGATCCTTCATTGTTTTTTTACAATTAGACAGCAATTCAGCAACAAAAATAGCATACCAATAATTGTATGTTGGTTGGACAACGTTTCTCGTCTTATGTTTCGGCTTTTTGAAAACAATCTCTTGACTTTAAATGACGACGGGTGTAAACTGTACATCAATATCATAACTAAATAGAAAGCATTCTTATCCAGAGAGGTGGAGGGACTGGCCCATTGAAGCCTCAGCATCGGTTTTTATAACTGTGCTAATTCCAGAAAGCGCTAAGCTTTAAGATAAGAAGAGCGACACAATCGTGCATTGGAGCCTCTTCTTATGGGAAGGGGCTTTTTCGTGTTTTATAAGCTTCTTCTTATCGAAATCTTTTTAATGAGGTGATTAGATGAGCAGTAACGTAATCGAAGCAATCAATCTATTGAAAGAGAAAGAATGGGTTGACCTGACCCACGCATTTGGACCGGATTCTCCACACTTTTCCGCATTTGACGCAGCGGAATTCAAGACCCTTTTCGATCATAGTGACGGGTTTTTTGCCCAGCAATTTACGTTTCCCGGTCAATACGGCACACATATCGATGCGCCGATTCATTTTGTTCACGGGGATGAACGGCATGTCCACCAGTTGGAATTGAAAGAACTCATTCTCCCGCTGATTGTTATCGACAAGTCAAAAGAAGCTGATGAAAATCCCGATTTCACACTTTATGTAGATGATATTTACCAATTCGAGAAAGAACATGGTGAAATTGAGGCAGGGTCATTTGTAGCGTTGCGAACAGACTGGAGCAAGCGCTGGCCGGAACAGGACGATTTTGACAACAAGGATGAGGAAGGTAACAGTCATGCGCCGGGCTGGTCGGTAGAAGCACTGCAATTTTTATTCGAGCAGCGAGGTATCAAAGCAATCGGACATGAGACGTTTGACACGGATGCTGCTGTAGATTTCCAGAAAAACGGAGCGCTCGTGGCAGAGTATTATGTACTTGACCAGGACACATTCCAGGTGGAAGTTATGACAAACCTGGATAAAGTCCCCGCTAAAGGTGCCGTGATTTGCAATATTGTTCCGAAAGCTAAAAATGCATCGGGCTTCCCTGTGCGGTCATTCGCCATTTTGCCATAAGCGAGCAGACCGGCAGTTTAATAGGAAGGATTTAAAAAAATAATAGAAAGAGGGATTACGATGACCAAAACGATAACACAAGCGCCATTCCGCGCCGATCATGTCGGGAGTTTGTTACGGCCAAGTAGGCTGCACGAGGCAAGAAGTGATTTCAAAAAAGGAAGTATTTCAGCTGAACAATTACGCAATGTGGAAAATGAAGAGATTAAACGAGTCGTTGACAAGCAAATCGATGCCGGTTTACAAGCTGTAACCGATGGTGAGTTTCGCCGTACATTTTTCCACCTTGATTTCATGGAGCACTTAAATGGGTTTGAAGGATATGTTCCTGACCACGGTTATGCGTTTAAAGGCCAAGAATCGGAAAAACGAAATGTCTGGAACACAGGTGAGATATCCTTTAATCCGGACCATCCGTTTTTGCGGGATGTCGAAGATCTGATTGACATTGTTGACGGACGGGCTGCTGTAAAATTTGCCATTCCAAGCCCGAACATGTTTTTTAACGATGGCATCAGAAACCCAGATATCTACCCAAACCTTGAAAAATATGCTGAAGACATCATTAAGACATATCAGGATGCGATTCAGGCATTTTATGATGCCGGGCTCCGCTACTTGCAGCTTGATGACGTCTATGTCGCCGGGCTTGCTGCAGACAATGTGCCATGGAACGAGGACCTGGGAGAGCAGCGTGATTATCGGATTGATCTGGCGGTCCGCGTTTTGAATGAAAGTCTTGCGAAGAAACCGGGTGATTTAACTGTAACCGTACATTTGTGCCGCGGGAATTACCGCTCCACATGGGCATTCGAGGGCAGTTATGACCGTATTGCCCCGAAACTGTTCGCCAAGGGCAATGTGGACGGATTTTTCCTCGAATATGATGATGAACGTTCAGGAGGATTCAATCCACTAGAACATATTCCTGAGGAGGGACCGCGTGTTGTGCTCGGAGTGATCACCTCCAAGTCTGGTGAGCTTGAGGATCGTGATGACGTAATCCGACGCATTAAGCGTGCATCTGACTATGTACCGCTTGAACAGCTATGCCTCAGTCCGCAATGTGGGTTTGCGTCCACACACCACGGCAATGAACTTACTGAAGGGCAGCAATGGGAAAAGCTGAAATTTGTTGCGGATGTGGCGGAAGAAGTGTGGGGCTCCTTCGAGATAAAATGAGCTGCCGCATAAAGGAATGAACAGCCTGCAGCACATAATGCTGCAGGCTGTTTATGTTGTGCCGTTCGGGCGGTCTGTTTATTCTATCAGCGGTTTTCCGCCTTTTCCCGTCATTCAATTATCTTTCCAGGATTCAGTATGTCATCGGGGTCGAGTGCCCGCTTAATTTTCCGCATGACACGGAGAGATTCGCCGTGTTCCTGTTCCTGATATTTTTGCTTGCCGGTGCCGACACCATGCTCCCCGGTGCAAGTGCCACCACACCCAAGGGCATAGCCGACAATTCGCTCATTCACTTGGTCAGCTTTTTCAATCTCTGCCGGGTCGGATGGATCAAGCATTAAGAGAATATGGTAATTCCCATCGCCAACATGCCCAACAATTCCGCCGGAAAGACCGGATGCTTCTACCGCTTCCCGGGCATCCTTTACTGCTCCGGCAAGCTCAGAAATCGGGACGCACACATCGGTGACCATCTGTTTTCTGCCCGGATGGTTATGGATAAAGGCATATGCGGCATGGTGTCGTGCTTCCCAAAGCTTATTGCGGCCGGCCGTATCTGTCTCGAATTCTATTTGTCTACAATTCATATCGCTGACAATTTCCTCCATAAACTGAACGTCATGCTGCAGGCCTGCTTCATTGCCATGCAGTTCCAGGAATAGTGTCGGCACTTCATGGTAATTCGTCTCACTGTAAAGATTCATCTGTTTGATCGCTTCCTCATCGACCAATTCCACCCGGGCTACTGGAATGCCTGCCTGCATGACGGCGATAACGGCATCAACCGCATCGTCAGCAGTGGCAAATTCCGCCCTTGCAGCCATAATATGCTCAGGAATGCCAATCACTTTTAGCGTCAATTCTGTAAAACAGCCCAACGTCCCTTCCGAACCAACGAAAAGTCCATTAAGATTGTATCCGGACGATGATTTTGCTGCCATGCTGCCGGTATGTATGATCGACCCATCCGCCAAAATGACTTCCATATCAAGCACTTGATCGCGCATGATGCCATACTTTACCGACGTTGTCCCGCTTGCGTTTGTTGCCGCCATTCCACCCAGCGTCGCGTCTGCCCCTGGGTCGACGGTAAAAAACAGACCATACTTTTTCAGTTCCTTTTCTAGTTGGGACCGAGTTACACCAGGCTGCACCCTGACAAGAAAATCGCTTTCCCGCACTTCCAGAATGTTATTCATGTTGGCAAAATCAATCGTAATGCCGCCCTGATACGGGATGACACTGCCTTCCAGACTTGATCCATAGCCATAAGGGACAACGGGCACATCAAACCGAGCAGCCAGTTTCATAATGTCACTCACTTCTTCAGCGTTGTCCGGAAACACAACAACATCGGGCAAATGTGGCGAATGGTATGATTCATCCGAGCTGTGCTGCTCCAGCATGGTTTCATTTACTGTCACGCGGCCTCCCAGTACTCCCCGTAGTTCTTCCACTAACTCCATTCGTCTTCCCGTTTCCTGCATAAAACATTCTCCCCCTCTGTTATGAAAAATTCACTCTCTCTTTACCTGGCCTGTGACAATTGAATCAGATTTCCGCACGTGTCATCAAAAATAGCAAATGTCACCGGCCCCGCTTCAGTTGGTTCCATCGTAAATTCCACACCTTTCTTTTTCATCCGTTCGTACTCTTGCCAAATATCCTCCACGACAAACGATGTGGCTGGGATCCCTTGTTCATAAATAGCTTCTTGATATGTTTTGGCGGCTTCATTATCATTCGGCTCCAGAAGCAGCTCAACCCCGTCCGGGTCTTCCGAAGACACAACGGTCAGCCACTTAAAGTCTCCAGCTGGCATATCCATTTTCTTCTGAAACCCTAAAATATCTGTATAAAATTGAAGCGCTTTCTCCTGATCGTTTACAAAGACACTTGTTACTTTAATCCGCATGTTAAACCTCCATTCCTTATCATTATAGCAGGAATACCGGTGTAATATCATTTAAAAACATGTTTCTATTTCATTCGTAAAAACCTATGCGTTGAAGTTGGGGAGTGCTCGCTGACGCCAAATGATAAAGGAAAGGAAAAACTTCGATGAGTGACTGAATGAGGTTTTTTCCTCTGCGTTCGGGTGCTCATCACCCTCATGAGTGACCGTAGATACGTTTTTCCTCTCTGCTCGGGTGCTCATCACCCTCATGAGTGACCGTAGATACGTTTTTTCTCTCTGCTTGGTCGCTCATCACCCTCATGAGTGACCGTAGATACGTTTTTCCTCTTCACTCGGTCGTTCATCACCCCTTTGAGTGACCGAATTTCCGTTTACGCTCCTCGCTCGGTCGCTCACTTCACCAGCTTCAAGCGTTTTAAATGCTTGGGTGGTTTAGTTAAAATAACAAAAATGCTTGAATAGATCATACTTATCCAAGCATTTTATAGGTTTATTCAATTGTTAAAATAGCTGTCATTAAGTGAAACTTCATTCAGTGGGAGGTACCCACAATTTCAACGTAATTACTGCACTTCCACAACCATCGCAATTCCCTGTCCGCCTCCGATGCAGAGAGAGGCAACGCCGTACTTTTGACCGCGCCGGTTCAGTTCTTTGATCAGGCTGTACAGCACTCTTGTGCCACTTGCGCCAACTGGATGCCCCAATGCAATTGCACCACCATTCACATTAACCTTATCGCGGTCAAGTCCTAATTCCTTTTCCACGGCCAAATACTGTGCGGCAAATGCTTCATTCACCTCGATCAGATCCATGTCATCAATAGTCATTCCCGCTTTTTCAAGTGCTTGTTTGATAGCAGGAACCGGGCCAATCCCCATGACGGACGGATCTACACCGGCAATTCCATACGAAACGATTCGAGCAACGGGATCCAGACCATTCTGACGGACGTATCCCTCGCTTGCGACAACTGTTGCGCCGGCGCCGTCATTGATTCCGCTAGCGTTCCCTCCGGTGACAGTACCGTCTTGTTTAAAGGAAGGCTTCAGTTTAGCCAGTTTATCAATGGTTGTATCTTCCCGGATATGCTCATCCGTGTCCACTGTTACCGTGCCTTTCCGTGTTTTCAGTTCAACCGGAACAATCTCTTCGGCGAACTTCCCTTCCCTTCTTGCCTCCGCTGCACGCTGATGGCTCAGGGTGGCATACTCGTCCTGTTCCATGCGGGAAATCGAATATTCTGTGGCAAGATTTTCCGCAGTGACGCCCATGCCTGCTCCGATATATTCGTCTGTCAATGCCGCCCACAGCATATCATCGACCTGTGGTGTTTTCAGCTTTGTTCCGAACCGGCTTCCCCTAAGGGCGTACGGGGCAAGGCTCATGCTTTCCACTCCGCCAGCTAGTGCCACATTGCCATCTCCAAGCATAATGGACTGAGCAGCAGACACAACAGACTGCAGACCTGACCCGCATAGCCGATTGACGGTCAATGCAGGGCTGGCGAGCGGAATCCCTGCCTGCAGTGCAATATGTCTTGTTGCATATGGTGCATTTTTAGCCGAATGGATCACATTTCCCATGACGGTAAAATCAATAGCTTCTGCACTTACCCCACTGCGTCGCATCGCTTCCTGCGCAACGGTTACACCGAGTTCAGTCGGGTCCGCATCCTTCAAGCTGCCGCCGAATGAACCAAACGGGGTGCGTGCCCCTTCCAGAACATATATATTTTCCATCATTTCACTCCTCTATTAGTGCGTGTTCAAAAAGGAGGATAAAAAGGACCGAGAATTTCAAGGCGGCGTAGATTTGAGCACAAGGAAAACATCACTGAACTGCATCGCACGCAGGAAAAGTGTTCTTCTTTTCCAAGCAACGGAGTGTATGCAGTTAGATACATGAGTAGCGCAAAACCAAGCCAACGAAGAAATTCGATGCGTCATTTTTACCGGACTTTTCGAACAACCTCTATTAAGTTACTGGGCAGTGTAACCCCCATCAAGCACAATCGCCTGCCCTGTGACACCTTTTGCCTTATCACTTGCCAAAAACATCGTGTAATCGGAAATCTCCTGTACTTGCAACAATCTTTTTTGCGGTACGAGTGGGTACAGTACTTCCTCCAGCACGCTTTCCACTGGAACATTGCGATTTTTTGCCAGGTCTTCAAATTGATTGCGAACAAGTGGTGTATCAACATAGCCCGGACACATGGCGTTTACAGTGATGCCATGCTCAGCTCCTTCAAGCGCGGTGACTTTAGTCAAGCCGATGACACCATGCTTTGCACTATTGTAGGCAGCTTTACCGGCAAACCCGATCAGCCCGTTAATCGAGGCCATATTGATAATTCGTCCAAAGCCCTGTTCTTTCATAATTGGAAATGCATGCTTTGTTGCCATAAATGGCGCAACGAGCATCAGTTTTGTAATAAATTCAAAGGTTTCAGTTGGGAATTCCTCAACTGACGAGACATGCTGCATTCCAGCATTATTAATAAGTACATCAAGTCTGCCATATGTTGCAACTGTCTGATCGATTGCTTCCTTGAGCTCCTCTTCGTTCGTCACATCACATTTCAGGCCGGTACACGTATAACCTTCATTTGCCAGCTCGTTGGCCGCTTGTTCTACTTTCTTCTTATTAATATCAGACAGAACGACTGCCGCACCATTTCTGGCAAATTCTGCACCGGTCTCATAACCAATGCCGCTTGCTGCACCTGTAATGAACACGACTTTATTGTCCACCATTTGCACCATTCCTCCTTACTTCGTCCAAAGCCTACCGATGTCCTCGTCTGAAAACAGTTAGTACGTCCCAACCCGCAGCTGGTCACTGATTTGCAGTTCTGGTTCGGTTGCCGCAATCACTTCTTCCGGCGTCCATCCTTCTGCAACTTCCACCAGTTTTAGACCGGTTGCCTCCACATCGATGACAGCACGGTCGGTAACGATACGATCGACAACCCCTTTACCGGTCAGCGGCAGCTTGCATTCGTTCAAAATCTTAGGCTCCCCGTGCTTGTTTACATGGTCCATAATGATAACCACCTTTTTGGCACCATGCACAATATCCATCGCACCGCCCATGCCTTTGATCATCTTGCCCGGAATCATCCAGTTTGCCAAATCACCAGAAACCGATACTTCCATTCCGCCCAGAATAGCGAGGTCCAGATGACCACCGCGCACCATGGCAAACGACTCTGCGTTGCTGAAGAACGATGCGCCTGCCTCTGCGGTCACTGTTTCTTTTCCTGCGTTAATCAAATCCGGGTCTACTTCTTCCTCAAGCGGGGATTTCCCAATCCCAAGCAGCCCATTTTCAGACTGAAGGACGACCTGTTTTCCATCCTGTATAAAATTTGCAACCATTGTTGGCATGCCAATCCCCAGATTCACGTAGGAACCGTCTTTAATTTCTTTCTCAGCACGCTTGGCAATACTCTCTCTTACTGCAGCTTTGTCCATTTGTTTGACCATTCTATCATAACCTCCCTGTTGAATATTAAGTTATTAAGCTTCTTGTCTGACGGTCAGCCGTTCAATTCGTTTTTCCTGTTCGCCCTCTATCAGTCCCTGGACATAGATGCCTGGTGTATGGACATGGTCGGGATTAATGGAGCCCCGTTCCGACAATTGTTCTACTTCCGCAATGGTAACTTCCCCAGCCGCAGCCATCATTGGATTAAAATTGCGGGCTGTTTTATTGTAAACAAGATTACCATCTACATCGCCATGAGCTGCACGGACCAAGCTGAAGTCAGCTGTCAATGCTGTTTGCAACAAGTATTCCTTATTGTTGAACACACGTACTTCGCCACCGTTAGCAATTGGCGTACCAACGCCTGCCGGGGTATAAAAAGCCGGTATGCCAGCACCACCAGCTCTAATTTTTTCTGCAAGCGTCCCTTGTGGTGTCAGTTCCACTTCCAGCTCGCCTGCCAAAACTTGCCGTTCAAACTCTTTGTTTTCCCCGACATAGGAGCCAATGATTTTATCAATTTGTTTATTCTGCAGCAGAAGACCAAGGCCCCAATCGTCCACCCCACAGTTATTGGAAATGACTGTTAAATGGCGCGCACCTGACTTCGCAAGGGCCTGAATGAGATTTTCAGGTATCCCCACAAGTCCAAATCCGCCAACCATAATTGTGGAACCATCTTTTATTTGTTTAACTGCCTCATCGAATGAGGTATAAATCGTTTTCATTTTTATCTACTCCTTTCGACAATATATAGCAAAAAGTATGCCAACATACACATAAACTTCTAAGGAAGAGTGAAAGGATTTTTGAAACGATTAGAATACTTGACTTATCGCCTATTGGTAAATGCCTGGTCGCACTTATGCAGTCTAAAGTATGTATACTATCTTACCTGCTAAAAAAGCCCTTTTTCCGACATATTGGAAAAAAGGCTTTTTTAACAAAAATCCAGACTTTGCAAACCTTGCCAAGCAATACATTTATTCATTTTCCGGAAATCCAGACCTCGTTCCGGATATCCGGAAAATCACAACCCGTATTTCTTTACTTTTTCATAAAAACTGGATTTGCCGATGTCAAGGAGTTTAGCGGCTTTCTGCTTATTGCCATTTGTCTTTTTCAACGTTTGTTTAATCGCCTGTAATTCTGCTTTTTCCAGGATGTCCTGCAAACTTCTATTCTGATTTTCAGCATAACCATCTGGCTGCATCTGATCAGGCAAATCATCCATTGTAATAGTTTCGCCGTTTGCCAGATGAACCGCGGATTCAATCACATTTTCCAGTTCCCTTACATTCCCAGGCCATTCGTAGCCCTGGAAAAATGCAAGAACATCCGGGTCTGCATCCATCACCCGCTGACCGGAACGATGGGCTATTTTGTGAATCAGATACATGGCAAGAACGCGTATATCTTCCGGCCGTTCCCTCAATGCCGGTATTTTCAGCTGCAGAACGTTGATCCGGTAGTACAAGTCTTCCCGAAAACGTTGCTGCTCGATCAGCTTTTCCAGGGATTGATTGGTTGCAGCAATGATTCGAACGTCCACTTTCTGGGCATGCTCCGAACCAATCCGCTCAACTTCCCCCTCCTGGAGCACACGGAGGATTTTGACCTGGGCGTTTAACGGCATATCGCCAATTTCATCGAGAAAAAGGGTCCCTCCATCAGCAAGCTGGAATTTACCTTGTTTCCCTTCTTTTTTCGCCCCTGTAAAAGCTCCCGGTGTATAGCCGAAAAGTTCTGTCTCCAGCAGGCCCTCTGGAATCGCCGCACAGTTCACCTTAACGAACGGTTTGGTATGGCGTTCGCTCAACTGGTGGATGCTATGCGCAAATAATTCTTTCCCCGTTCCACTCTCCCCTTGGAGAAGAATAGTAACGTCACCGGGTGCTATTTTTTTTACTTTTTCCTTTACTTCGAGCAGCTTTGGAGAACTGCCAACGATATCGTGCAGTGAATAGGTGGCCCCATTTGCTTCGTGCAATTGTTTTCGGTAATTTTCAATTTCCAGAAGCAGATCTTTGATATGGGTATTCATTTTCATCCATTCTTTGGTATCCCGGTATAAAACCGTCCCGACCGCACCAACAAGATGTCCACCCGAAAAGACAGGGATCCGGTTAGCGATCATATGGTTTTCTCGTATATACTGCAGATCGGCAATTTCCTCTTGGCCAGTTTCTGCAACGATATGCATTCTTGTATTTTCAATGATAGCTGTGACATGCTGCCCGACAGCTTCTTGTCTGGTCACCCCTAAAAATTGGCAGTAATTTTCATTCAAGTAGGTAATAAATCCTTGTTTGTCAATGGCGACAAAACAAAAATGCGATTTCTCGAACACTGTTTCTATAATTTCTTCTTTGTACTCCCTGATTGCTGACAGCATGTTCCGTCCCCCACTATCATGAATTAATCACTTTTACAGTATAGCAGATAGTTGCAGTGGTATTCATTATCTTACCGGCATAATTTGATGGCAAATGGTCAGGCAAATCAAGCCGGTCAGTTGTACAGCCCAAATAAAGTTATTTCCTTTCAACAACGAACAGCCGCATTATAACCTCGTTTCTGGGCACATCCCTATGGTTGTGTGGAAAAGGGATAGGAAACTCACGCCTAGAGTCCAACTTTGCTTGTGTACAACCCCTCTATTGATTAGATAAAAAGTAAAGAGAAGCTGCGTCATTAACAGCTTCCCTTAGATTGACAAATTATTTTTCCAAAAGTTTTAGAGATTCGCGGTTGAATGCAGGAAGATCATCAGGTGTTCTGCTTGTTACAAGGTTCCCATCTACTATAACCTCTTCATCTTTTACAGTTGCTCCTGCATTTTCCAGGTCTTTTCTTACGGAAACAAAGCTAGTTAGTTCTCTTCCTTTTAGTAGGTCTGTATTGACGAGGAACTGAGGACCATGGCAAATTGAAAATACTGGTTTATTGCCTTGCAAAAATGCTTTTGCGAATTCGCTATTCTTCGGATTAATACGTAGTAAGTCTGGAGAAAAACCGCCAGGAATGAGTAATGCATCATAATCGTTTGCATTCACTTCATCAATTCCTCGATCTGCTTGTATTTCGTCCCCATTTTTACCATTGATTGTTTTGTTTCCTTCATTACTGATAATATCTACCGTATGACCAGCTTCTTTGTAAGCTTTCACAGGATCGGTTAATTCAATTTCTTCTACCATGTCTGTAACGAGAACAGCAATGTGTTTACTCATATAACTCACCCTCCTTTTACACTCAAGTAATATTGTAACGAACTTTACCTAACTTTGTAAAAGATTGCACTTTCGTTAAGTTTTGCCAAGGAACAGCTTGACCGACTAACTATGCAACAAAAGTGGTAATTCTCTAACTCCTCTTACAACCATTCCCGTTCTCCACTCCAGGTCATTT
This sequence comes from Lentibacillus juripiscarius, assembly GCF_042685205.1. Taxonomy (NCBI): domain Bacteria; kingdom Bacillati; phylum Bacillota; class Bacilli; order Caryophanales; family Bacillaceae; genus Lentibacillus; species Lentibacillus juripiscarius. The sequence continues at coordinate 62,649 of NZ_JBHUNA010000024.1, read as the reverse complement.
TTATCAACAATCATCTTGGCATTTGGATAGCGTCTAAAAAAACTGTTAATCGCTATTTCTCCCTCTAATCGGGCGAGTGGAGCACCAAGACATGCGTGAATTCCCTTACCGAATGCTAAATGCTTACTTTTTTCCCGGGTAATATCAAGGACTTCAGGATCCTTAAATTGACATGGGTCATGATTTGCTGAATTAAGGGCGATAATTACTAAATCCCCTTTCTTGATGAACTCCCCTTTAAATTCCATATCTTCCCTAGCCCAACGCGATGTACTAAACTCAACTGGATCATTATAACGGAGTGTTTCCTCTATAGCTGTTTTGATCAATTCTGGTTTGTTTTTTAGCATCTTTAGTTGATCCGGGTTTTCTAACAGGGCCATAATGCTGTTTCCTATAAAGTTTACGGTTGTTTCATGTCCAGCAATAATCAGAAGGGCTACAACGCCATATAACTCTTTTTCCGATAATTGGTCTCCTTGTTCTTCGGCAATAACGAGTTTACTGATTAAGTCATCCCCGGGGCTTTCACGTACAACAGCAATTCGTTGTTTAAGGTATTGGGTAAAGTCTCTCATATGTTGTTCTAGATTCTCGGCATACTTACTATTCGAACCTTCGATCATGGAATTGGACCAGATCCGGAATTTATCGCGATCTTCTGCTGGAATTCCTAGCATTTCACATATGACGATAATCGGAAGTGGAAAGGCGAATTCATCAATCAAATTGATTTGATTTTGACCGGCGGTTTCTTCAAGAAGTTCATCGGTAATTTCCTGAATCCGATCCCTTAGTCCTTCAATCATGTTCGGAGTGAATGCCTTGGAGACAAGCCCTCGCAACCGCCGATGGTCTGGCATATCTGCAAATAGCATGTTTTCGCTAAATATACTACTTCGGTTGTCTGCATGGTCTCCCAATTTTGTAAAGTCTTTAATAAACGATTGATTTTTTAACGCTTCAAGTGCATCATCATACCGCGTGATGAACCATGCATATTGTCCGTCGGGTAAACGGACATAGCTAACTGGTTCCTCTTCTCTTAGCTGACTATAAGCGGGGTAAGGATTTCTGGTAAACGCTTCAGTGAAAAGGTTGCTTTTTAGTGATACATTCGGATTCATTTGGTTTGTCTCCTTCAGAAAAAAGTTGTTTCATGACTCTATAGTAACATAGTAATTTCTTTTAGATTCCCTCGTTCACTCGTCACTCTAAAGCACTGACTGTTGGCGTTCCACCAAGTTATCCACCTTTTTTTTCACGTTATCATTCTCCCGCTCCCCCATACTAAAATAAATTTTATGCAACAAAATTAGCGCCCGTTAATTGAAACTGTATTATCCTCAAAAGAGAATATACTATTTTTTGCATCATACATCTAGTCGAGGTTGACTTTCCATAACTCAGGTTAGTTCTGCCAGCCTCACTTAGAATGCTTTCCGCTGGTAAATGACCATTGTAATCCCCCAGGAAACAGCATAGAGTATTAAGATTACAGCTGCCGCTCCCGTATATAAAGCCGAGGTGGATAAACTGACAATAAAATTAGTTACTACTGTTAAATGTTTCGCTAAAAACATTACAATTGGCGGTCCGATGCCTGCTAAAAGGATAAAGCTAATGAGAACAACCGTGAAGGTATATTTTGATTCAAATATATAGAATAATGGGAAAGTAAACGTAGCAAATATCAGGAATAAACCACTGGCAATCGCAATATCAGTGATCGTAAATGATTTGTTCGAAACAAATAATGCCAGACTTGCCACTCCAATGGATAAAACCATATATAGAATAGCACCAAGATAGCGTGATGCGATAATTTCCTTACGTGTGTAGGGCAGAGAATTTAATAATATATCCGTCTTTGCTTCTTTATCGTAAGCAAAAGCATTAAAGGGAATAAAAATACTGGCAACGAGAAAAGTCAAAGCTGGATGAGAGTCCATAATGATAAAGAATGCAATAAAAGGAATAAATATTAGTAGATGCCTTTTTTGCAGTATGACATCACGTCTGATTAAATTAAACATGGTGTTTGTCCCCTTTCAAGTAGTACATAATATCTTCCAACGTTGCCCTTTCAATCACAACCGAATCGCCGAAAGTTTTTTTCACGGCCCCAATGTTATCTGTTAAAGCTTCAAATCCTGTTGGTGCACGATGAACATGGACAAAAGCCTGTTCCGTGTCCCGATCCAGCAATTCCTTGCCCCCTTTAACGAGTGCATAATTTTCATCTATTTCGTCAATGGGCTGGTTAAACATTAATTCCCCACTTTGAATAAAAGCAATGTGATCCGCGATACGATCCAAATCTGTTGTAATATGTGTCGAGAAAAAAATGGTCCGGCTTTCATCCATCATTAATTCCTGCAGAAGATCCATCAGTTCCCGTCTAAAAATAGGGTCTAATCCTGATGTCGGCTCATCCATTATGATCAGTTCGGCATTATGTGATAAGGCTATCACCAGTGATGCCTTCATTTGCATGCCTTTTGAGAAATTTTTGATCGCCTTATTAAGTGGTAGACCGAACTGTTCCGCATATTGATAAAAAATGGTGTCATCCCAATGTTTGTAAGCCGGTCCGACAATGTGCTTTATATCTTTTAAGTTCATTCCTTCAAAAAATACATTGCCGTCATATACAAATCCAATGCGCTCCTTGATTGCCTTTTCGTGCGTTTTGTAGTCCATCCCGAAAAGCTTTACCTCCCCTGCATCCGGTCTTAATAGATTCATCATCATTTTTATTGTTGTCGATTTACCAGCTCCATTTGCGCCTATGAATCCTGTTACAAAGCCTTGCTTCACTTGTAAATCCATATTGTTAACGGAAAACCCTTTAAAATTTTTCGTTACATTTTTTAATTCAACCACATTTTCCATTCCTCTCACTCCTCATATAAAATCTTCAATAATTGCTGCAGCTCATTAAATGACAGCCCAATTTCCCTGCTGTTCGTTATAACCGCACTCAGCTGCTCTTCAATAACTCTCAGCTTCTTCTCTCTGATGACCTCTAAATTTTGCTCGGCGACAAAAGAGCCTTTTCCGACAATCGAATAGATAAAGCCCGATCTCTCCAATTCCTCATAGGCACGCTTTGTCGTTATCACACTGATTTGTAAATCCTTTGCAAGTTGACGTATGGAAGGCAATGCTGTTCCCTCCTGCAGATCACCCGATAAAACAGACGATTTAATTTGATTCGTAATTTGTTCATAAATCGGCTCCTTTGAACTGTTGGAAATAATGATTTGCATGCTAAAACCTCTTCTTTATTTTTTTGAAGATATACTTGAAATGATATCCTGTACTGCTTGAATCAGTATAGCCACAACATGAATGGTCATGACCATATTAAAAAATGGAAAGGAATAAGGGGCAATCCATTCTGTAAACAGCTTCGAGCCCAAAATCCACCTTCCTATCCTGGCAAATAAGTTGTCACTATTGTTTATATTTGGCTCCAGAAAAGTGCCATCAACGGTGATAAAGATCAATTGAACAACTAAAAATATACCAATGGTGATTATCCACCGTTTTGCCAGATTAGTATGATATGGATTTGCTGAGCCTGACATTTGAACACTTCCCCTCTCACACCTCATGCATGTGATCAATTACGCATAGATATTTAGTCAATCCACCTATTACGATTCGGAATGATTTACATCACATATAATTCTTTATATTTTTATATAATGTATATATACTATATACACATTGTATACACACATGAAATATTACGCAAGCATTTTTATATAAGCGAAACTTTATTCAATGGACATTCTTCCCAATGAATGTTAGTTGAGCAGAATCGGACATTTAGGGACAGTTGCCTGGCGTCCTTCGCCTGGTTACTGTCCATTACATGCGGGATAACCAAGAAGCAAGAAGTCTGTCTAAAGATGTTACATGACAATCTTCCTAAATTTTACCATCAACTTTTATAAACAAACAGAAAGAGCATGTTTTGAAAAAAATTTATCAAAACATGCTCTTTATTGGAGAAAAAAGATTTAATTCATTCCAGATTTGCGCCCGATCGTTGTATTACGGTTGGTCCCAAAACAAAGACATAACCCCAAAGAATAGTAAATAAATAACCAACAACACCGGAAAAACAAATAATGAAATCCTTCCAAATTTATCTTTTTTACTAAACAAGGATAAAACAAAAGAAAGCATCAAGAAAATAAAGCTAAATAACATTGTTATGCTATCATTAATAAATGAATTTCCCGTAAATATATAGACGACAATGGAAATAAGACCAATAATCAAACTAATAAAAGAAACTAGCCCTATATTTTCCTGCTTATTTGTCAAACATATCCCCCTTTTCTCCATCAGTTTTTATTCGAGAAGTGCGCCTATTTTGCAGCATTGTTACTGTGACTATGAATCTTTTTTATTCTTACCTGCAAAATATGCAGCGTATAGTAGAAAGATTATTCCTAAGCCAAATCCGATCATCATTGCGTAATCAAAAAAATTCTTTGATGCTAGACCGCCTGCAATTGATGCAACAAATAACATTATGAACATTACTGAATAATTTTTCTTCATATAATATAAATTCAACCTCCATATATTAAACATTTACGTATCAAGAACGTTTAGAAAACACCACAAAAGAGATGAAGACAGTTATCATTGTCAAAGCGGCTAAGATGCTAACAGTCTGAAAGCCGTTTAGAGCAATCACGTTTAACCCAAATAATCCCATCAATATAATCATATAACTCAAAATGAAAAAATAACTGACAAACATACCTTTTTCTCTAATCTGTTTCGAACGTTCATCGTTTCCTTTAAATTGAGGATAAAGATAAGCATTACTAAATGCCATCACACTAACCCCAAACAAAATTACGTCCTGACCACTTGGAAAGACACCGCCTGAAATAGAAGCGATACTGTATATAATACTAATTGCTAAGAACAGAAAACCAAGAATAACAAACTGTATTTGACCTGATTTTTCACTCATAATTCAACCTCCTGTTTTTGAATAAACTTATTTATAATCTTCTTTTTCCAAGGTGAAAATATTTTCCACACTTGTTTGAAAAATTTCGGCGGTAAGCATTGCTAAAGGGAGAGATGGATTGTATCTACCCTTTTCAATCGAAATAATTGTTTGTCTTGAAACACGTAATTTTTCAGCTAATTTATCTTGAGATAAACCAAATTTCTTTCTATGTTCACTCAATTTATTTTTCAAGTTCATCACCACCTTTATACATACACAGTATAATGTAAAGGGAGCTATACGTCAAGTTAGCTTTACGATTGTTTTATGGTGATTTCTGGATTTCACACAAAAAACTGCACCATCTCTTTGAGGTACAGTTTGAACATACATTAGTTATTCCATTAAATTGCCCGTTTGCGGCATATCTTTATATAAAAGAAACGGGTTTATTGTAACGGAAACAGTTATGTTGTCACACGACAGCAGTACGATTTACCAGAGCGGTTCCTCTTCATTTGATAATTGCATGAAAAATGGATAAATCGATAGCATTCCAACTAACAAAACACCCCCGACGAAAATGGCTGTCATGGTGCTGGCGTTAAACATGGGCAATATCCATATTAATGGGAACGGCAAAATTCCAAGCATACTGCTACGCTTCTTTGATGCAGTCGATTCATATTGCCATTCACCGCAATGCGGACATTTCATTCTTAGTCCGAATTTCATCATTCGTTTCATCGTCTGTTTCCACGTCCATTCCGTGCTGCAATGTTGACATACAGGCATGGATTTTCCCACCCTTCTATTTGGCCACCATTCACTTCAGGAGATTGGTGTGCCGTTTTCCACCGGCTCATCGGTTCTCAATAGTACGACATCCCCTTCTCCAGGAACGCCGCCAAGCACCAGTGCTTCTGATTTAAAGCCTGCAATCCGCATCGGCGGGAAATTGACAATGCCTACAACCTGACGCCCTATTAGCTGATCTGGCTCATATCTCCACGTAATCTGCGCTGATGACTGCTTCATGCCAATCTCTTTGCCAAAATCTATTTTCAGTTTAATGGCCGGCTTCTTGGCCTCGGGAAACGGCTCCGCCTCTAAAACCGTTCCAACACGCATATCCAACTCCATAAAATCATCGATTATTGCCATTAAGCATCCCTCCATTACTATATGATATTTTTTTACAATATTGCCATTCCACTGCGAGGTTTATCCTTTTATTAAGGATATTTCGGCAAAACATTAGCAAACTCCTGCTTTTTTGTCATGGCTACTTTATCAGCGGTGTGCATGTGCCCAAGACTTCGCCAACTAGCTAGGTTCACTATTTAATTAGCAAAACTTTTAAAATGACAAATACCGGTTATCATTATATAATGGGAATAAGCATATATCCCTAGTAGGGACCGCGTGTAAAAGTAAAAGACTTGCCAATAAATTGTCAGGTCTTTTTCACCTTATGCAGTGTACTTTATCCGGTATCACACAGGCTGCTGCCGGACCACCATATATTTATTTACCTTTTTTGAGGAGCGGATAAGCTGTATGAATCAATTCATGTCCAAAGGCATGCCCACATTCATTGAAAGGGAACTCGAAATTATTGATGAGCTCGTCAAGCCCAAGCTGAAAAAGAGTTCCAAGTACATGTTCGTCGCCATTCCACTGCTGAGTGTTTCCATCATCAATCTATTTTTTATGCTGGTCATTAACGGCTACACAAAGGATATGCTGATTACCATTGGTGTATATGCCCTGTTAGGTGCAATCGGGGCGGCGTTATACAAAGAGTCCAGACATGTCAATAAAGAAATACGGCAAATCGGTATGGATCACATTATCGACCGAATCAAAAAGAGCGAACATGTCAACGACTACACAAAAGATAAATATATTAAAAGCGTCAAGGCTAAGCCGAAGTTCAGCATGCAAACCTTTTTTAATTTTCTATCCGAGGAGCATCAACGGAAACAAAGGATGGAAAATTAATGATAATGGAGAACCTCCCAATAATGGAGGTTCTTTTTTTAAGTTAGTAGAAGGCTTTCCGTTATCAATTTTTCCTTCCATATTTTCGTTGCATCCATAAAAACAGCTTTGTAATTAAATAGGAAACAACAAAAAATGCTTCATAAAACAGAAATAAATAAAAATAATGAACACCACTAAACATATGGAAAAAATCAAAATAAGCCATCATAGGTTTCATGACAAACCCAAAAAGTGCTGATAGTAGTAAAGAGTATAGAAATACATTTTTACCATGGTTAAGTGTCCATTGATAAACCAGCATAAATGCAACCGGTGCAATAGAACCATCCAGCGTAAAACTTGGCTGAAACGAAGTAAGCTCATATGGATACTCCCACAATCCCATGGAAACCCCTGCACTGTTCACATACTGAAACCAAAGATGATAATTGATGCCGAAAAATCCCAGATGCAGCATCTTACTCCGGTCAATGAAGATAAATAGGAAAGTAAGCGGAACAAGTGAACTACCCACCACTTACCACCCTTACGGTTTGCTTGAAGTGGGGGCTTCTTGGGTAATCACCACTTTTGATAGCTGGCGAAATTGACCAAGCTAACCCTCTTGTTCCAAGAGTTTATATTGTAATTAGCTAAGCAATTGCTAATAAGCGAATGCCTTCACGCCTGATATTCAGTGCTGAGTTGTAATCTCTATCTAGATTTAATCCGCAAGTGCATTGATAGGTTCGTTCTGATAAATTCACCTCTTTTACTGAACCACAATTCGAACAAGTTTTAGTAGATGGAAACCATTTATCTATTTTGACAAGTTGTTTCCCTTGTTCTTCTAGTTTGTACTGTAAGAAAGTAGTGAACATTCCCCACCCATTATCAGCGACACTTATACCGAACTTTAGAGCTCGTGACATTCCTTTCATGTCTAAATCTTCAACCACAACAGCATCAAAGGTAGACACTAACTCCTTTGATTTATGGTGAAGAAAGTTCTTACGTTGATTTGCAACTTTCTCTTGAATTTTAGCTACTCGGATACGTTGTTTGTTCCAATTCGAAGAGCCTTTCTTTTTACGAGAAAGTTTCCGTTGTTCTTTTGCTAACTTCTCAAGCATTTGTCGATAGAAACGTGGATAATTGGCTTTCTTACCTGTCTCACTATCTACAAACAGCCCATCCATTGCAAAATCTAGTCCAACAACTTTTTCAATTTCCTTGCTTTCAATCTTTTTCTCATACTCTACAAGAATAGAAATATAGTATTTCCCTGAGGAAGTCATAGATAGGGTACAAGATTTGATTTTATATTCTGAGGGAATTTGTCTATGTTGTTTTATTTTAACCATTTTAAGTTTAGGTAATTTGATATGACCATCCAACAATTGAATATTTCCGTTTACGACATTCGTTGTGTAGCTTTGTTTATGACGTTTACTTTTGAATTTTGGAAACTTGGTATTACCCTTGAAGAAGGTTTTATAAGCCTTATCTAAGTTTAATTGTGCGTTTGCCAACGCTAAAGAGTCCACTTCTTTCAGCCATGCAAACTCCTTTTTATATTTAGCAGGAGTTGGGTGTTTTACCTTCTTCAATGCTTCTTTGTCATTTTTTAGGTTTTCGTAAGTTCCTTTTCGCTCTGCTAACATTTTATTGTAGACAAAACGAACACAACCAAAGGTTTTTCGTATAATCAAAGCCTGTTCATCTGTTGGGTATAGTCTGAACTTATACGCTTTATTTTGTTTAGCCATATCAAATCACCTCACTTTTCCCCTTGATTTTCGATGTATTTTTTCACTATTTCTATGGGTGAGCCACCAGTCGTCAACAAACAAAAACTTCTTGACCAAAACATTTCTTTCCATAACTTTTTTCGAACATGAGGAAAATCCTTCTTGATAAGTCTTGAACTCGCACTTTTGTAAGCATTGATGAACTTTGACAGTTCCGTATTAGGTTGTGCTTTGAACAAAATATGAACATGGTCAATGTCATGATTCCATTCGACCAGCTTGATATTATATTTTTCACTCAATGATGCAAATTTTTCCTTTGCATAGTCTGAAACTGTATCATCAATAACGTTCCTTCGATATTTCACCACCAATACAAGGTGATAGTACAACGAGAATACTGAATGGTTATTGCTATCTAAATCCATTGTTATATCAACCCTTATTCTTTATAAGACTGATAATAACATAACAAAGAAAAGCCTAAAAGAAAAATCCTTTGGGCTTACACCCAACCGAAATTCATCTCCCCCTTACCGTTGGGCTACGCCCTTCACACGCTTGAAGAGGGAGACTTCTTTCGGAAGAACGTTAAAGTTGATAAGATTACCCAAAATTGCCACGTTCCCACCGAAGAAAAAGCTTGCCAATAATCCAGCTGCAATTGGGATACCTCTTTCAGCATCCCTCGTATTTGCGCCAGCATTTCCTGCTGCTTTTCCGTCATATGTAAACACACCCCAAACGATGAATTCCTTTCCATCCAATAATATAACCGCAATCCAAAGCGCTATTCCATCACATCAGCTCGTAATGCTCATCCGTTTGGCTACTTCATCCGCTTCCAGCTGTCAGCAGTTGAATTTCCAATAAATTTCCGTATAATAATAAATTAGCATCAAAGCGAAAGGGGCGATGCCATTCCCTTAGAAGGCAAAGTACGAAGCTGATTGAACCATACATAAAAATACCTATCCAAGTATGTCAAAAATTAATGCAGGGGGTTCCATGAAGAAAGTTTCAAGAGTTTTTTACATTACAGTCGCACTAGTCATCATAGCAGTCGCATTCGGTGCTATTTTTCCTGACCAGTTCGAACAAATAACAGGAAACATCAAATCGTTTGTTGCAACTAGATTCGGCTGGTATTACATGCTTCTTATGTCTGCGTTTGTTATATTTTCCATTTTTATTGCCCTCAGTCCATATGGCCAAATCCGGCTGGGCAAAGACGATGAGAAACCCGATTTTTCAACTCCAACATGGGTCGCCATGCTGTTTTCAGCCGGGATGGGAATCGGGCTTGTTTTTTACGGGGCCGCAGAGCCGTTGTCCCACTATATATCGGATTCCCCATCAGCGGAAACCGGATCCGGCCGAGCATTTAAAGATGGACTCACTTATGCTTATTTCCACTGGGGACTTCATGTCTGGGCTATGTACGGGATTACCGCGCTCGCTCTGGCATTTTTCCAATTCCGAAAAGAAGAACCTGGGCTCATTTCATCGACACTAAAACCGCTTTTCGGCAAGAAAATGAACGGGCCGCTCGGGACACTGATTGATGTGCTGGCCGTGTTTGCAACGGTCTTCGGGGTTGCCACATCACTCGGTTTCGGGGCTGTGCAAATCAACGGCGGACTGGCGCATTTATTCGGTATTGAGGTTGGTTTCAATTCGCAATTCCTTATTATAGCCAGTGTGACCGTGCTGTTTCTACTCTCGGCATGGTCTGGTTTAAGCAAAGGAATTAAGTATCTGTCGAATACCAATATGGTGCTTGCCATCATTTTGCTCGTTATCGTACTGGCGGTTGGCCCAACGCTATTAATTCTGAATATGTTTACAGAGACGTTTGGGCTATATATCGATAACATTATCCGTTCGAGTTTCCGGACAGCACCACTGGAAGGTGATAACCGGGGTTGGCTGGATGCCTGGACCATTTTTTACTGGGCTTGGTGGATATCATGGGCACCGTTTGTTGGTATGTTCATTGCACGCGTGTCCCGCGGAAGGACCATCCGTCAGTTTATGACAGGTGTATTTATTCTGCCGACGCTCGTCGTCTGTATCTGGTTTGCTGTATTCGGAACAACAGCAGGCGATATGCAAAACAGTGGTGTTGATTTGACACAATATGCAACAGAGTTGGTTCTTTTCAATATGTTTGACCAGATGCCATTAACGCTGATTTTGTCTATTGCAGCTATTCTGTTGATTGGATCCTTTTTTATCACATCCGCCGACTCGGCTACATTCGTTCTCGGCATGCAATCAACGTTTGGTTCCCTTGAGCCGCCGAATAAAGTGAAAATCGCATGGGGTCTTGCCCAATCATCGGTTGCACTTATCCTGCTGTATGTAGGCGGCCTGCAGGCAATTCAGAATACAATCATTGTTGCAGCGCTTCCGTTCTCGTTTGTGATGATATTGATGATTATCGCGTTGTTTAAAGCACTTAACAACGAACTGCTACTGATTAAAGGAAAAAAATAATGTAAGTATTCAGCCGCCCCAGTTCTTCACTTATGCCGGGGCGGCTGTTTATTGAGCAGAGCACCTATTTTGGCGAGTCCGTCATATTTCTCCAAGCAGCCTTCAATTAGAACACCATTGATCAAACGTATGATCAACATAGCCAGCACGTTTCCCTTCATCACCCTGAAGTAGCCCCAGTTGTTGACAAAAAGGCCCACGATGTTAAAAAATAAAAATTTAAGTGAACTTATTGACAATACATTCATGTCTGCTATGCTATATAAATCATATTCCGAAACGAAAGGGGACTCCGTCATGCTTCCGGAACAGACATTTCTGCGCATCCCGGGCCCAACGCCTATTCCACCCAGTGTACAACGAACGATGAGCCAGCCGATGATTGGCCATCGCAACCAGGAAACGAAAGACCTGCTGCAAACAATCAAACCCAAATTGAAGCCTGTTTTTGGTACCGAACAGGATGTACTTATTCTTTCAGGCAGCGGAACTGCCGGTCTCGAAGCGGCTGTCGTCAATGCCGTACAGCCAGATGAAGCCGTTCTGGTCATCGTTACCGGAGCTTTTGGTGACCGCTTTGTTAAAATATGTGAAGAATACGAGATTGCCGTCCACCGTTATGATGTCCAATGGGGGGAAGCCGTCTCACCCGAAGCTATTGCGGCTTACCTTGCAGACCATCCAGACATCAAGACTGTTTTTGCAACATACTGCGAAACATCAACCGGTGTCCTGAATCCGATCAAGGAACTTGCGCACGTCGTCCATCAAAATACTGATGCGCTGTTTATTGTTGATGGGGTTTCCTGTGTCGGTGGTATTCAGACCGAAATGGATACATGGGGAATCGATATACTTGTCACCGGCTCCCAAAAAGCCATGATGCTGCCGGCTGGACTGACATTTGTCGCCGTAAGCGAACGGGCCTGGCGGGTCATTGAAGAAAATGAGCGACCGGCATTCTATCTCGATCTCAAACGCTACCGCGATCAATTGGCAAACAACTCTACGCCTTTCACACCGGCAATCTCACTGCTGTTTGGATTGGAGCAAGTACTTACCATGCTGGAAGAAGAAGGGCTTAATCAGGTGTATGAGCGGCACCAAATGATGAAAGACATGACACGTGCTGCATTCCGGGCACTGGACATACCACTCCTTACATCAGATGAAGCCGCCTCGCCCACCGTTACAGCAATCAAACCCAATGACTTCAAGGCGGAAGCATTGCGAAACATTCTTAAAAGCAAGTTTGGGCTCGCAACAGCAGGCGGCCAGCAGCATTTAAAAGGCCAGATTTTCCGCATTGGCCATATGGGATATTGTTCGCCAGCTGATGTATTGCAGACCATTAGCATAATAGAAACCGCCTTACATAAAATCGGTAAATCCATAGAATTGGGCAAAGGTACCAAGGCAGCACAAGAAACGTTGCTTAAAGTGGATGTTTGAACAACCTTTTAAAGGAGGCTTTTAACATTGTTTCATATATTAGTAGCCGACCCAATCAGCAAGGAAGGATTGGACGTTTTACAGCAGAAACCTAATGTGACGGTCACAGACGAAACGAACTTATCCCCGGACGAACTGGAAAACCGGATCAATCAATTCGACGCTCTGCTGGTCAGAAGCCAGACAAAGGTAACACGACCGGTCATCGAAAAAGCATCCCAGCTGAAAATCATCGGTAGGGCCGGTGTTGGGGTTGACAATATCGATTTGGATGCAGCCACGGAACAAGGCATCATTGTTGTCAACGCGCCTAACGGCAACACCAACTCTGCTGCCGAGCACACCATGGCTATGATGATGGCACTTTCCAGGCAAATACCCCAGGCACACGTGTCACTAAAGAATGGCAAATGGGATCGAAAAAAATATGTCGGCGTTGAATTAAAAAATAAAACCCTTGGCATTATCGGACTCGGCCGCATCGGTACCGAGGTCGCCTACAGAGCAAAGGGACAGCATATGAACGTTATGGCCTATGACCCTTTTCTGACCGAAGAAAAGGCAGAACAGATGGGCATCGAATACGGCACACTGGAAGACATTTTGCAAAAGGCAGACTATATTACCGTCCACACGCCTCTATTGAAAGAGACCAGGCACATGATTAATGCAGATGCATTTGCTAAAATGAAAGATGGTGTACATATCATCAACTGTGCCCGTGGCGGCATCATTGATGAAGAAGCCTTATACAATTCAATTGTTAATGAAAAAGTCGCCGGCGCGGCTATTGACGTTCTGGAGGAAGAGCCATTCCAGGATCACCAACTGCTGGAACTGCCGCAAGTGATTGCCACGCCGCACCTTGGCGCCAGCACGGTTGAAGCACAGGAAAATGTGGCCATCGACGTCTGTCACGATGTTATCAGCCATCTGACTGGCGATATGGCCAAGAACCCTGTCAACATGCCATCCGTTCCCAGCGATATTTTGAGCCAAATCGAACCATACTTTCATCTAGCAGATAAATTGGGCATGTTCCTCATTCACTTAACAGAAGAAGTGCCGGAAGAAGTGAACATCTATTATTCTGGTGAACTATCCGATGTGAAAATGGCACCGATTACCCGGAATGCCGTAAAAGGGCTTCTCAAACGACACCTTGGCAGCCATGTAAACGACGTGAACGCGTTATACCTTGCTGACAGGAAAGGTATTACCATACATGAAAGCCGGACATCAACCGCTAAAGGGTTCACCAACCTGCTGACCGTTGAAATGAAAACCAAATCTAGTGTACGAAGCGTTGCCGGTACCTTGCTAAACGGCCTTGGACCGCGCATTGTCCGAGTCGATCAATACAGCGTGGATGTCATGCCGGAGGGGCATCTTCTCGTCATTCACCATCAAGACCTTCCCGGCGTCATCGGTAAAATGGGAAGCCTCCTGGCCCAGTATCAGATCAATATTGCCACCATGCAAGTTGACCGCTCCGATGTTGGCGGCAAAGCGATCATGATCCTGACTGTTGATAAATTTTTAGATAAAGAAGAACTGTCCGGGCTGAAACAGCTGGAAGAAATCAGTGACGTGACAGCGGTTGATTTGTAATGTGCATTAAAGAAAAACGCTTGTATTATAACTTTGCAGTTCACTTACCGTGGAGAAAACTTAAAATTATCTTATTAAATAGCAACGTTTTCAGACCATTATTATCAGGCTAATTAACAAGGAAATTAACGCATTAAAAACATTGCTTTATGGTGAGTTCTTGGCATAAAAATAAAACAGCTCAGTTTACATTTACTGAGCTGTTTTTCTTTACCGATAGAGCTCATATTAGCTGCTGGTATCGTACTATGAACTCTATTCCCACAGCTGCTGTGATCCCTGCTGTTAAAATCGGCATACGGGAACCAACTTTCTGCGTACAGTAAATTTAGTTACATATTTTTCGTAAATACTCTTTGATTTCTTTTTCAATTACTTGGTTGTTGTATAAATTGGCATAAATGACAGATTCAAATACTAAGCCGTGAATGAATATTGTTAACGAATTTGCATTATCTTCAACATTGGGATTATTAATATACCCATTATTATAGAGCATCTTTAGGATATCCTTTGCAAAATTAAGGTTTACCTCTCGAAATCTATCTTTTGTCGCGTGGAATCCTGGGTTCATCGTAGCCATAATGGAAAATTTCATCCATATATCATTTTCCATTCTTTCTTCTTCGGTATTAGCTTGAACAATCTGTTTTAACATACGAACTGCGTTTTCAAATCCCCCTTGATTTACCTGAGCTACCTTTTGCATCCTTTCCTCAAACCTTTGATAGATAACATCCATTGCGAACATATATATATCTTTTTGTTTTGGAAAAAAGTATTGAACAGAACCTAAAGATAATTCTCCTTCTTTGGCAATTTCACGTAATGTTGCTTTTTCAAAACCTGAATGATGAATGATACGAAACATTGCATCTATAATTTGATCTTTTCTTTCAGCATGATCTATTTTTTTTGGCATTTTATAACTCCTTTGATTTTTTAGGTCAATTGTATTATAATGTTTTTAAGTCAACTGACATAATAAAAAGGCAGGTATTTATATGGAAAATGTTTTATTACAATGTATTACTATATTTTTTATAAGTATGGTTCCATTCCTTGAAGTATTTTTAACTGTTCCAACTGCAATCATTGTTTTCAACTTTCCACCTTTTGTAGCATTAATTGTAGCTATCCTCGGGAATGCGATTAGTGTTCTTCTTTTTGTATTTTTTGGAGCTGAAATTAACAACCTCTTTCATTCAGTATATAATAAATTTCGAAAGGGAGATAGAAGGCATGTGGGAATAAACCCCCGAATAAAAAGAACTTTTGATCGTTTTGGAGCAACCGGCGTATGTTTTTTATCGTCTATTTTGTTCAGTAGCCAAGTTGGTGCTGGTGCAATAACCACTCTTGGAGCCTCAAGACGTAAAGTGTTTATATGGACAACTCTGGGAGTAAGTACGCTGGCAGTAGTAATGGCAACATTATCTGTAGTGGCAGAAGGATTAGTTTCACCATTAGTGAATTTATAGTGGGCAGCATCGAAAACGTAAAAACCATATGGTCAGTTAAACAGTTCCCTATTCAACAATATAGTTCCGCAAGAAAGGACGCCAATCCTTATTCATACTGATAGGCGCCGGATTGTTTAAGACAGTCACAATATAAAAATAACCACTAAAAGTCCTAATGACGTCCAAACAAAAGAATAGCCAATTTTATTTTCATTGGAAATAGTATTCTTTTTGGCTTTATGTATAAGTGCTAAAACAGTCGCATTTATTAAAAATAAAACATAGTAAATTAACACATATATAACCCAACGATTGCTCTGCGTTATTTCGCTTAGTGGTCCTGCCAGAAAAAAGATAAAAACTACAACCAAAGATAAAATAATTATAACAGGCATAATAATATACATTTTATCCCATAATCTGTGCCTTAGAAATGTGTCACTTTTCCTCGTTTGGAAATACATCATTAAACTAAGTAAACCAATTATTACTACCAAAAATAAAGATGATGTCATCAACACCGACGTATTTATTACATCAGTTGAGGAAAATGGTACTCCAATATCTGTCTTAAACATATCTGCTATAAACGCAAGAGCTATCAGCAGAACAATTACAATACCTTGAAATGCTGTCCAACGTGAAAAAAATATAATGTATCACTCCGTTTAAATCAGTAATTTTGTTAAGTAACCCCGGCTTCGGCTTCCTGCATTTTTTCTTTACCAGTTGATTGTTCAAGCATAACTAAAATAAATGATGAGGGTTCTATACTTTTTCCTAATTTAATTTAGAAACCTAAAAAACTAAAGATATATCCTCCTACTACACCCAAAATAACAATAAGCCATGCAGGAACTTTCCACACATTTAGTAAAGCAAATAGTATAACCCCTAAGGCAAAATCGGAACCATCAAAGATTGAACTCTCGATGACAGGATCATAGAAAGCTGCCAATAAAATGCCGACCACACTGGCATTCACTCCCATAAGAATACCCTGAAAAGATGCACGTTTTCTAAGTTCACTAAGGAAAGGCAAGGCTGCCACAATTAGCAGGAATGAAGGTAAAAAGATAGCAACGGTCGCTACCACAGCCCCTATGATGCCTTCCATCATGGTACCTAGGTAACTGGAAAATGTAAATAATGGACCGGGTACTGCTTGTGCCATTCCATACCCTGCCAAAAATCCATCAGGTGATAGGAAACCTTGAGGTACTAATTCTCTTTCAATCATTGGTAGCACCACATGTCCACCGCCAAATACTAGCGATCCAACTCTGAAGAATATATCAAAGATATTGAGCAGCGAACTGTTAAGTGTGTTATTAAGGATAGGCAAAACGATTAGAGTACCCACTAAAATTAGTAAAGATGTAACACCCATCTTTTTCGATATATTGACGTGAAAAGGTTCAATCTTTGATTCAGCTTTATCTTGAAACAATTTTAATCCCAGCAATCCTGCTGCCAAGATGATTAGAATCTGTATCCAAGCCGAAGGGTACAATAACATAATCATTGCGCCTACTAAAGCTATAGCCATCCTGCTTTTGTCTGGAGTTAGTTTTTTGCCCAACCCGATCAGCGCATGGAGAACAACGGCTGCGGCTACAATCTTCAGACTATGAATAAAGCCAGCATCTCCCAGTGAGAAATTTTGATATAGTAACGCAAAGATAACAAGAACAATGACAGATGGAAGTGTAAATCCTAAGAAAGAAATAATCCCTCCAAGTAAGCCTCCACGCAGAATGCCTATTGAAATTCCTACTTGACTGCTTGCTGGTCCAGGAAGGAATTGACATAATGCTATCAGGTCTGCATAGGTTTTGTCATTTAACCATTTTCGCCGATCGATATATTCATCCTTAAAATATGCAAGATGTGCGACAGGCCCACCAAAAGAGGTTAAACCTAATTTAGTTGATATTAATAGTATTTCTAAGAGCGTCGATAAACGACCTTTATTGTATGGATGTTGCTTCACTCTAATTCACCCTCATATTATTTAATTTCTTTAAAAAGTTCATATGCTTTCGCCCTTGCTTCTTGTAGAACATTGGTTCCCCTTTCAGTAACTCGATAATACTTTCTAATTTTTCCATTTACATTGACGTCTTCCCTGTTTAAGAGCTGGTCTCTCTCCATATTGTGAAGAATTGGATAGAGAGTTCCAGCACTAATTTCATATCCATGCTCACGTAGCTCCTCTAACATCCAAGATCCATAAATCGCTTCCTCCTTGGCATGATGCAGAATATGAATTTGGATGAACCCTAGGAAAAGTTTTCTCAGCACTTTATTATCCAAATTAAACCTCCTTATTCAATCTTTATCTGATTTCGATATCGGTTTTCGCTTATGAATATATAGTAAATGTATTAATTAATCAAGTCTATTCCAGAAAGTTTACATAGACTTAATAAAACATCAAAAAAAGAACCCCATTTAAGGGGTTTCTTCGTCTACAGCAAAATGTTTTAATATCACATATGTCTTGAAATCAAGTCTTCCATTATCCAAACCGACCCGTTTGTTGCATGAAGTTTGAAACCCAGAATGTTTAATTCAAGACCATTTTGTTACAATCTTTAAATTTATTTTAACATAAATATTCATAATACCTGGTTAAAAGTTTTAAAGGCGTCTCTTTTTTTTATGTTATAATCAAGCGTTTTCTTAGCTTCACACACGATGTAAAAGATTATCTTTAAAGTCCGACGAGTATTTCAAACCATAACCGATCATCCTGTCCATAGCACTCAATATTAGCTAAGGAAAGGTCAGCATCCCGGCTGGTGTGCTGACCTTTAAGATCACTTTTATTTTTTCTCCATATCATGGTCTTCAATAACAGCCAAAAGCTCCCTTAAACGGGCGAGTTCATACGTTGGCATAATGTCCTGATTTTTTGTTCGATGATGATTTATCCATGCGGACGGCACTTCTGCGTTTAAGGCACCAAGAATATCCGTATACAAGTTATCCCCCACCATCAAGGCTTCCTCTTTTTCCACGGAGAGAAGATCACATGCATATTCAAAAATGTCAGGCGCCGGCTTCCCCTTTCCATAGGCACCTGAAATCACAATATGGTCAAAATAAGGTTTCAGTTCCGGTGTTATGTTCAATTTCGTCTGTTGCAAGTCGGGCGAGCCATTCGTAAGCATCAGAAGCTGGTATTTTCCTTTCAGTTCATTTAAAACCTCAAATGTCTCCTCGTACACAAACTGTTTTGTACGGCGCTCCCTTTGAAATGTCGCAGCCAGTTCCGAACCAAGCTGCGGATCATCAATCCCCATTGACAGCAGTCCTTTTGTCCAGGCCTTTTTTCGATACTCGGGGGCCATTTCTTTCAATTGTTGAAACGATTTACCCTCATCGTTAAACACGCCCCACAAACCCTCAAACGGACTGATGCCAATCATTTCTGTGAAGTCATATGTATCATAAGAGGAAAACAGCTTGCGGGCGTTTTCCTGCACCTCTTTTTTAAGTGATTCAGGATCCATATCATAAGTCTGTGCAGCCAGTCCACAAGCAACTTTAAACGCTTCATTAATACTTTTTTCATCCCAAATCAGCGTATCATCCAAGTCAAACATGATTGCTTTTAGCATCCGTACATCCCTCCCGTTGCGTTGAAATATTTAAAATATTACGTTCATATTATCACTTATTTGCAGCGTCGTATATACTTTTGGCAGACGATACCTCTGCTCTAGTCATAAAACTCCATATGCGGTTTTGCCTGTTTAGAGTACTCAATCCTGTCTTGCATAGTCCCCGTATGAAACTCAAACTTATGCCCGTCAGGATCGGTAAAATAAATCGATTTCTTATCCCGCTCATCTCTCGGACGGCCAGTTAAAATATTCACACCCAGCCGCTCCAGCTTTGTATACATTTCATCAAATTCCGCTTCATCAATTGAGAAAGCGGTATGCGTATAGGATTCATGTATTTCGTTTCGCGGGATATCTTTTTCAACATTTAGTGCCAGCCACAATCCATCTAAATCAAAATAGGCTGTGCTGTTTCCTTTCACAAGAAGCTTTGCTCCAAAAACATCTTCGTAAAACTTGATGGATTTATTCAAATCTGAAACCGAAAACAATAAATGATTTATTTTCACGCACTTCCCCTCCTTATCAGCATTTGAAAGCCCTTTTTATAGTACTACTATCGAATTCCAGCTAAAAAAGGTGTCATCAATTTATTAAAAAATTTATGGCACCTCCGCATACCTAGCGTTCGATTATAGTGTTGCACCCCACTTGTTCGCCTAATGTTAATTGTCTATAATTCTTTCTTCTGTTTTATTGCGCTCTTTTGCATCAATTATTTCTGGGATATAATACCCTATACCGCACCGTAAAAACAAATGTGGAACCTTGTTACTTCAGCCACCATGAACCGATTGCAATAAATAATATCGTGACAATTACCATGAGTACTAAGTACCAATCAGGAACGTAAAACATATTGACCGAAAGTAACATAACCATCCTCCTATACTAAGGTGAACAGGCTAAACGTCTACGGGTATCACTTGAAAGATCCAGTAATTTCATTTATTTCACCTAACTCAATCCGGTTTCCATCCGGGTCTAAAAATACAGCGATGGTTCCCCAATCAAACGCCAGTCGTTTATTGATGAAATTCACGCCACGCTTTTCCAGTTTATCTGCTGCTTCATCCAGGGAATCCACGTCAAATCTCAGTACAGTTGGATTTCGCTTTCTATTTTTTTCACTTTGGGAGCTATAGCCACCCTTTTCAACCATTAAATACCCACCGGAAACAGTAAATATCACCAGATTTTCTTTTACATTTCTGACTTCCAGCTGTAGTATATTTTTATAGAAATCAATGCATGCTTCGTAGTTTTCAACAAATACTATCGTTCCAAATTCCCTAAAATTCACGTTACACCTCTTTCTGAAGTCTGCTTAAGTCTTGCCAGCCATAAGCTGTCTCCTTCAGCTCTGCCCCGCCAATCGTTATATCAGCCGTATCAATCTTTTCACCGCCCAGTTTTTCATAAAAGTGCTTGGCACCATTCCCTTCCAGAACCCACACCAGCATGGAATTGATGCCGTTCCGGACGAGTTCATCCACAACCGGCTCTACAAGTTTTCTGCCGATACCTCTTCCCTGATAGTCTTGCAATATGTAAATAGCATAGAGTTCCCCGTCATATCCATCAAATTTTCCTTCTCGTTCCTGACCGCCTGTGGAAAACCCGACAATCTCACCATCATCCATTTCTGCTACAAACACAATCATCTTGTGCACGTTTTGCTTCCATAGTTTTGTTCGATTTTCGTAGTTTAAACTGTCCAGAAATGCATCGGGAACAATATTCTTATATGTAGTCCGCCAGCTGTCAACATGGACTTTTGCGATACCGGATGCATCCTGCTGTGTAGCTTTTCTGATTTTCATAGACTCCCGCCCTCCTTCTATTAATCCTTATCCAAATCATCCCTGGGATAAAATTTTCCTTCTTGATAGCCGTTTTTTTGCTTCAGCATTTTCCCAACCTCAGAATTGTCGATTCCGTGCCTGACAGCGGTAGTTATGACAAGGTATGCGATGTAAGCTAATAATGCAAAAAACGCTAAATTTATAAGCAATCCCACACTAAATTCCTCCATTCACCCCATAATAATATATCAATATTCCGATAGTTTTGTATTAAAAAGAGAGGCAGCGTCCCCTCTCTTTAATACAAGCTTCCTTTTTTCTTGCCAAGTGATGGTTTTGTTTGAGCATCCTGCACCATCTCGATATCAATGCCTTCGTCTATTTTCCGTGCGCTCATCATCGTAAACAGATATGCTGTACCGAGCGAAATAATTAGCATCAGTACAATTCCAGCGATGACAACCAGAGCCGGGCTGGCTGCTTTCCAGGACAGGATAGTGTAAACAAAGCCTGCGACTATGCCAAAAAAGCCTCCGATATTTTGACTGGCATCCTGTGCAAGATCCATTGCTTCTACCGGGAGAAGCAGCATGACGTATGGGATCAAAGCAATAAGCAGATACACATAAGAAGCGATTAAGAGTATCATCGCTGTTCCGAATTTCAGCCTATTCTGTGGATTGGCAGGATTATATTTGGCCCCGATCGTCCCGAGCCACATGCCGATACCGCTGATACCAACCGTAATTACTGCCTTCATCGCAATGCCGCTGATGAATTGAAGTGGCGTCCATCCTAGGAAAATGCCAATGATGATTTCAATCAGCGTTAATAGCCCAAAAGGAAGCAGCCAGCTGACCCACAACTTTCCAATGGCAATGTCTTTCCCCGATAATGGAAGGACACGCAATATCCAGAGTGATTTTGCCTCTCTGGCAATCGTTGAGCTGGAAATCTGCCCGTTAAACATTGAAAAAATGAATAGAAAAATGGCCTGTGCGATTGGCCAAGTCACTTCATTCGGGCCCTGCAGATCACTGAGACTGGCTCCACCCGACATGGCACCAATGAATCCGAACACAAGAAAGAAAACAATTGGCAGGAACACGAGCCATTCCCGCATATCGCGCTTAATCGCATACCATTCTTTTTTCCCGATAGCGATTACAGGATGATGCAATTTCGGTCCGGATTTTTTTGCCGTCGTTTTCTTCCGTTTTTCCCCCCTTCCTTCACTTAATTTTACCCAGCCGGTCCGGAAGCCTCTTTCCACGAGCGTGGAAGTCAGGATGAAAAAAATTGCTGCCAACGCTAGGATCATGATGAAAGGTACGAGAAAGTCTACTGATCCGGCGGCTGCGCCAATGATCGCATCACTCGCCCATGTAATTGGCAACCATTCGGGAAAGAGCGGCAGCCCCGCTAAAATCATCTCAGGTAATGGACGGTCGTTTGCCATGGTGGGCAGCATGAATATAAAGTAAGCGACTATACCGGACAGCATGCTCATCACCGTCATAAATTCATTTGCTTTGCTCGCCGGGATAATCTGGACTAGAACCAGGTTAAACAAATACGCGATGGAAAGTCCGATAACAATAGTGGAACACAAAACAAGCATCACGATCGGATAATACAGCCAATTTGCGCTTATAAATGCACCATAAACATAGATTGGAACGATATAAAGAACGAATACCAGCAATGGGATGCCGACAAAGCTTTGCAAATATTTTACCCAGAAAATGTATCTGGCTGGAATTGGCATCGTAAACAGCAGATTCAGGTCCGTTGCTGAGTATAAGTGTTTGAACACTTGCGGCATTCCCAGAAGAATGATAAATCCGATAACCAATAAAAATCCATATGACAGAATACCGACAAAAACCGGTTCAGTAATAGCATCTGCTATTGCCCAAATTCCTGATGATAGCCAATATAACAGGATAGCAAATACCGCGAACATCACCAGATAACTGAAGTAATTTTTTCCAGGCTGTGATTTCGCTGTATTTATCATTATTTTCCACTGATTTTTCAATAGGGCTTTCATCATTTGGCATCACCGTTATCGGAAATTTCGGTGATCATAGCCTGCTGATCCTCGCCGCCGGTTAGTTCAAGGAAAATATCCTCCAGGCTCTGGTCGGCATCATCGCTTGCTTTTAGCTCATCCATTGTTCCAAGTGCAATAATGTCACCTTCGAAAATAATACCGACCCGGTCACACATCTGCTCGGCGATTTCCAGAATATGTGTGGATAGAAAAACGGTCATGCCGTTGTCGCAAAGTTCACGAAGCAAGTTCTTGAGCGTGCGTGCGCTTTTCGGGTCCAGCCCGACTGTCGGCTCATCCATAAACAGTACATCTGGATTAGAAGTAAGTGCGCCGCATATCGCGATTTTTTGCTTCATCCCATGAGAATAGCTTTCGATTAAGTCATTTGCCTGCTCGCTGAGGCTAAACAGCTGCAGCAGTTCTTTGGCTTTCGATTGGAATTGATCTTGCGGAATCTGAAAAACAGACGCAACGAATTCAAGATAATCCCATCCGGTTAATTTCGGGTAAAGATTCGGCTGATCAGGCACATACGCAATTTTCTTCTTTGCATCGATTGGATGCTGCCAAATATCGATACCCCTGATTTCTGCCGAACCACTTGTCGGTTCCAGCAGCCCTGTCAGCATTTTGATCGTCGTCGTTTTCCCAGCACCATTCGGTCCGAGAAACCCGAACAATTCACCCTTTTGCACCTCAAGATTTAAATCTTTTACAGCTTTATGTTTCCGATATGATTTTGCCAAATTGGTCAGTTTGATTGATGTACCTTCCATTGTTTTCCCCCTTCCAGAATATATGCTATGTCCATTATACCAGAGTTTTTTCATGAATTATTCCTTGTTTTCATGATTTTACTTTTCTATCTACATAAAAAGTTCGGTTGCCAATCCATCCACCGGTTTTTGTTCTAACTTCAGATAGATGAACTTATAAACAGAATTTCGCCATTTGCTAATAAAGGGAAAACTTGACATAAATCATAGTTAACTCAGGGTTTACAATTTTAATAGACAATGCTATATTTAATTTATTCAATACATTAAGAAATTATTTAACAAAGTTAATTCCAAATGGTACAGTTGGAGTGACCAAAGATGTTCATCCATTAGAAATGGGGTTAAGAATCATTCGATTAAGATGCGTGAAAGCTCTATTCCTATCACCAAAAAATGATCGCAATGAAGAAGTTTTGAATGAATGTTTTCGAGTTATTTTGCACACTGTATTCCATTTACAATTTTTAAGGAGGTTTTACAAATGAATCAAACATACGACTATATAATCGTTGGTGGCGGTAGTGCGGGTTCTATACTCGGAAACCGTCTTAGTCTAGATAAATCGAGCAGTGTTCTTGTTCTGGAAGCGGGACGTAGTGATTATCCATGGGACCTGTTTATTCAAATGCCAGCAGCTTTGATGTTTCCGTCAGGCAATCGCTTCTATGACTGGATCTATTCTACGGATTCTGAGCCTTATATGAATGGACGGCATGTCGCGCACGCCCGAGGGAAAGTACTCGGAGGATCGAGTTCCATCAACGGTATGATTTACCAGCGTGGCAACCCGATGGACTATGAACGGTGGGGATCTGACCCAGGTATGGAAACTTGGGACTATGCACATTGTCTGCCGTATTTTAAACGACTGGAAACAACCTTTGGAGCAGATCCATCTGATGAGCACCGCGGCCACCATGGTCCAGTTAAATTAAAGCGCGGTCCTGCAACGAATCCTTTATTTCAGGCCTTTTTTGATGCAGCTGTTGAGGCTGGTTACTCGAGAACCCCCGATGTAAATGGTTTTCGTCAGGAAGGGTTCGGTCCATTCGACAGTCATGTGCATAACGGAAGACGAGTGTCTGCTTCACGTGCATATTTGCGCCCTGCTATGCGACGCAAAAACCTTACAGTAGAGACGCGTGCTTTTGTAACCAATATCAATTTTGATGGTACTCGAGCCAATGGCGTGACATACCAAAAGAATGGAAAAACCTATCATGTTAATGCGGGCGAAGTGATTCTTTCCGGTGGTGCATTCAATACGCCGCAACTGCTTCAGTTATCAGGTGTGGGAGACGCCGACCATTTACGATCACTTGGCATTAACCCGATCGTTGACTTGCCAGGTGTGGGTGAAAATCTTGAGGATCATCTTGAAGTATATATTCAGCATGCTTGTCCGCAGCCTGTTTCGGAACTACCTAGCTTAAATAAAGCAAAAATGCCTTGGATCGGCTTGCAATGGCTACTAGGACGTACTGGCCCGGCAGCATCGAACCATTTTGAAGGCGGCGGTTTCGTCCGTTCGAATGAAAATGTTGATTATCCGAATCTGATGTTCCATTTCCTTCCGCTTGCCGTTCGATATGACGGGCAAAAAGCGGACACGGAGCATGGATTCCAGGTACACGTTGGACCAATGTATTCCAATTCCAGAGGAAGCCTGAAAATTCGTTCGCGTGATCCTTTTCAGCATCCAAGTATCGTATTTAACTATCTATCAACCGAAGAGGATCGGCGTGAGTGGGTTGAAGCAATACGAGTTTCGCGGGAAATCCTTTCTCAGCCAGCGTTAGCACCATACAATTCAGGTGAAATCTCACCTGGTCCTTCTGTTCAAACGGATGAGGAAATTCTGGAGTGGGTAGCGAATGACGCGGAAACGGCACTCCATCCATCCTGCACAGCGAAAATGGGTCCTGCTTCAGATCCGATGGCTGTCGTAGATCCGCTGACCATGAAGGTTCATGGCCTGGATAATTTACGGGTAGTTGATGCATCTGCTATGCCGCATACAACAAATGGAAATATCCATGCCCCGGTATTGATGTTGGCAGAAAAAGCAGCGGACATCATCCGAGGACAAAAACCAATGAAGCCTGAGTATAAGGACTATTACCGTCATGGCGTACATCAGAAAGACGCAGGCACCGTAAAGATGTAAGAACCTGCCTCCATACATTGAGATGGAAACCCATTTTAAAAAATCCGAACTGATTCGACATCGAATGTTGAATCATCGTTCGGATTTTTATTTAATACTCTTTGCTACTTAATGTGAATTAGTAGTTAGTTTAATTAAGGATTTTCTCCAAAATAACGGAACCCCTTAATCCCAGACTGCCTTTTTTACATATCATGATGTGGGTTTTGTTTTTGTCGTGAGTGGTTGCGCTGTTTTACCTTATGAGAGCCTTGTAGTGGTTCACCGTATGGCTGTTTTGGGCTTTTTGGCAGATTCGGCTGTTCTTGCTGTTTTGGTCCTTTAGGTTTTCCGCCCATAGTTGAATTCCTCCTTTGCAGTTTCACAGATAGCTTTTGAAGGAAAAAAGGAATCTATACGGAAATACCTTCTGGCCGTCAAAATGCTGTTCTGTCAGGAAGCCAGTCCTTTTCCGCCTTTACGGGATCCGGATTTGAACATTTTTACATATGGAATGAAAAAGTTGATCAGCACACCTGAAATAACGGCGTTGATTAGCGTGCCAATCCCGATTGCACCGTTAAACATAAATCCCACGATGACAAGAACAATACTGATTGCTGCTCGTGAATAGGAAACATTCCATCCAGTCAGGTTCGATACGACTAACATGGAGCGGTCCATTGGATTTGGGGCAATTTTGGATTGCAAGTAAATGGCGACACCAAGGGCCATTAGTACAATCCCCGGCACTAGTACTGCCCATTGGCCCAACCACGTGACCGGTGCCACAGAATCACGGAGCAAAAACAGCCACGAGTCAATTCCAGCTCCTGTCACAATGGAAGTGATCAAAGCAAAAAACTCCGGTCTTTTCCGATCTGCCAACGCATTACCGAGAATCATGGTCAGGCCCACTACATATTCCCACGTGCCGACCGTCAGCCCAAACGTCCGGTTCAGACCGACCAAAAGCGCATCATACGGCGAGGCACCGAGCGATGACTGAATCGTCAAGGCAATCCCAAGGGTTAAGAGAATAATCCCAGCTAGGTAAAAATGGATACCGGCACGGATCAGCCGCATGATGATCACTTCCTTTCCAGACTTCCCTTACAGTATACGAAAAAATGGGCTTTTCGCCACCTAATGCGGCGAGAAGCCTTTTTTATCCCAATCCGATTCATTTGACCTATTCTTCCAGTGTAACAAAAAACAACTATAAAAGGAAACAGAACTTTTACAAAAGAAACGACTTGATTTACAGATTCATCCGGCAAATTCCCCGCAGCGCGGCGGCTGCCCGCACGCATCCAATCCCAGAAAAGTACACTGTGGAATAAGGTGCGAAAGGAGAGGATAAAATGAGCAAAAAGCAGCTATATTATTTGCTCGGGTTCGGCCTTTTGGTTATCATACCACTTACACTTGCGATCTTTCTGGGTACTTCGTCTGATGGGTCCGATTCATCAAATGGAAACAATAGCGATCAAAATGGAGATAACAAACAAGACGAACAGAAGGATGGACAGAATAATGATCAAGAAAATGGACAAAAGGATGAACAGAAGGAACAGAAAATTTATTGGGGTGTCGACTCTGCCAGCAATTCAGATAAAAACCTATATCAATGCACAGCTGATAACTTTGGCAAACCGAGCGTGTGGGGGCGCTATCTTGGCGATAAAGAAGGAGTCTCCATCGGTTTAGACAAAGATGAAGCAGCTTTCCTTCACGATAAAGACGTTCAAATCCTTCTCATTTACAATCATTTCACCGACGCAACTGGGTACGATCATGGTGTAAAAGAAGCAGAGAAGGCCATCGAATACGCAAAAAATTTAGACGTCCCTGAAGGAGTTGCCATTTTTGGTGACATTGAGCCAAGTTTCCCTGTTGACTCTGCATTTATGGAAGGCTGGTATGACACACTTGCCGATTCGAATTACGAACCAGGGTTCTATGGCGTTTATGATAAAGGAAGCGCACTTCTGGAAGCCTACAATGCCATGAAAGAAAAAGCGCAGAAGAACACCGTCGTCTGGACTGCACAACCCCAGCAGGAACCAACCACTAAATCCAATGCCCCTGACTACAACCCGCAAGGACCGGAAAACGCTATGCTTTACGGCTGGCAATACGGTATTGAAGCTGAGCAGTGCTCCATCGATACAAACTTGTTCCAGAATGAGTTGCTCGATTATCTATGGTAAATCCGTATACTGCCAAAACAGCAAAAGGAAGCCCTTTAAAAAGGCTTCCTTTTGTTTTTCCCCATTATTCTGTGACCCATTCATTGACAAGCTCCTGATTTTCCTCGACCCACTTTCGGGCACCGTCAATCGGTTCTTCAGCATCACTTACATATGTCATAAGCTCACCAATTTGCTGATCATTCAATTTCCAGTTTTTCATCCATTTACTGACTTTCGGAAAATCGTCAGCAAAATTCTGACGGGTAGCATGATAAATCTTTTCCGTCTGACCATACACATTCTTTGGATCCTCGAGGAATTTCAAGTCATACTGAGAAAACACACGATGCGGACTCCAAAGAGGGGAGACAATTGGTTCCTCGTTAGAAATGGCATCGTCAATTGCCGTAATCATTGCAGGCTCCGAGCTTGGCATTAGTTCATAATCAAGATTGTATTCCGGGATAAGTTCATTTTTGGTCACTTCCATGGTGCCGGCACCGGAATCGAAACCAGTGATTTTCCCATCAAACATCTCTTTATTTGCATTCAAATCTGCAATGCTATTGATATCTTCTAAATAGCTAGGAACAACCAAGCCTACTTTAGCATTATCATACCATGCCTTCTCCGCGAAAAACACTTCATCCTTATACTCTTCCAGATACGCCTTATCCTGAATGGGGAGCCATACTTCCAAATTAATATCCAGTTCACCGGAAGCCAATGACTGCATGATGACCCCCATATCGAGCAAGTTAAGATTCACCTCATACCCTTTTTCTTCCAGGATTACTTTCCACATGTTCGAAACGGCGATATTCTCAGCCCAGTTAATTTGCGCCATTTCAATCGTTCCTTTATTTTCCGATTCTCCGCTGCTTTCCGATTCATTAGCAGATGAATTATTTCCACATGCCGCCAGCAGAATGATTAATGTCAGTCCCAGTATGAATTGTTTGCTTCCAATAAAACGCATAAGCGTTAAAACCTCTCCTTTGTTTTATACTTGTGTGTTGTTTGGATCCTTTGGCAGAAATTCAAAAATCTCCTCGGAACGGATACTTGCCACGAGCCGTTCCAACCAGCGATAATACGTCTTGGAATGATTGAGCTGTTCATAGATTTCACGTGCCTCTTCAACCAGTTCTGCCGAGACATTTTCATCTTCAATAATCTCATCAAGCTCAAATTCAGCCTGCTTGATGGCTTCCATATTCATTTTTGCCTCACGGTCCCACATCTGACAAAAGTAAGACATAAATGAATGGAAAAAGTCCTTCTCCGCAGCATACGTATGTTTTCGTGATCCACGCTGGAATTTTTTCTTAACCATCTCAATTTCCTGCAGTTTCCGGACACTTGTACTCATGCTTGGCTTGCTCATATCAAGCTCTTCCCGCATTTCATCCAGATTCATCTGATCCTTGAAATACATGGTCGCATATAATTTCCCGGCAGCCGGGGTCACGCCGTATACATCCATTGTTTCAGCGATGGCCTCGATCACATGTCCTTTAGCACTTTCCAGTTTATCCCTGGCCATCTCATCATTCGAAGCGGTCATATCTTCACCTGGCCTTTCTTTAGTTAAATTAATTAAATACTTTCTTTACAAACTTAATATTAACGTATTTTACAGATATGTCAAATAGATGTTGCATTTTTTGGCTTGAAGTACCTTACTACGATTAGAGATCCGGTGTCAAAGCTTAATGAACATCACGTTTGCCGGATACTTTCCTTAGGAGTTCATTGGTGGGAAGCACCCCTATCTACCCTATCTTATGATGGAAAACAACTACTCTTAGAAATGAGCATTTCTTTTTGACAAAAAAATAACCGCATGTTAAATTGTATTTGTTCAAAGTATTAAATAACTTTTTAACAAACTTAACTGAATGATGGAGGTTTACCGTTGGATATCAAAAAACAATTCATTGATGGCTCATGGATCACTTCAGCATCCGAAGCAATCCGTGACATCATTAATCCTTATAATCAAGAAATTGTTGCGAAAGTCACCGAAAGTGATGCAACGGATGCCAAAAAGGCTATTGCCGCAGCACGCCATGCATTTGATCACGGTGACTGGCCAGCAGCACCAGCGACGGATCGCGGCAAAGTCGTTCATAAAATTGCCGATTTCATTGAACGGGACAGAGAAGAACTCGCGGAGCTGGAGTCACTCGACACCGGCAAAACCGTGGAAGAAAGCCGAGGAGATATGGATGATATCGCAGGCGTTTTCCGCTATTATGCCGAAATGGCTGATAAAGATGGCGGCGAAATCATTGACTCCCCCATCCCGAACTCGATCAGCAAGGTCATCCGTGAACCTGTTGGAGTCTGCGGGCAAATTACACCGTGGAACTATCCGCTGCTGCAGGCATCCTGGAAATTAGCGCCAGCACTGGTGGCAGGCAACACACTCGTCATGAAACCGAGTGAAATCACACCACTGACCTCCATTAAAGTATTTGAATTGATGGAAGAAGCCGGAGTACCAAGCGGTGTTGCCAACCTGGTACTTGGTCCGGGTAATTCGGTCGGTGCCGAACTTTCTGCCAGCGATGATGTTGACTTGATTTCGTTTACCGGCGGCATTGAAACAGGTAAATCAATCATGCAGGCAGCCAGCTCCAATGTGAAAAAACTGGCACTGGAGCTCGGCGGTAAAAATCCGAATGTCGTTTTCGCCGATGCTGATTTCGAAACGGCCGTCGACCAGGCGATGAATGCGGTATTTTTCCATGCTGGTCAAATCTGCTCAGCAGGAACACGACTAATTGTGGAAGAAAGCATTCATGATGACTTTGTTGAGGCGCTGGTCAACCGGGTCAAAACTATTAAGCTTGGGAACGGATTTAACGAGACCACGCAGATGGGTCCACTCATTTCCCAGAAACATTTGGATAAAGTAACCAACTATGTCGAAAACGGGAAGCAGGAAGGTGCGACAGTTGCAGTTGGCGGCGGACGTCCTGATGAGCCGGAATTGCAGAACGGCTTTTTCTATTTGCCAACGGTCCTGACCGATTGCACAACGGATATGCGTGTGGTTCAGGACGAAGGATTCGGACCGGTCATTACGGTGGAGAAATTTACAACAGAAGAGGAGGCAGTTCGTCTGGCCAATGACTCCATTTACGGGCTTTCCGGTGGCGTGTTCACCAATGACATTGCTAAAGCCGAGCGCTGTGTCGCCAAAATGCGCATGGGAACAGTCTGGATTAATGAATTCAATCTATACTTCCCACATGCACCGTGGGGCGGATTCAAACAGTCCGGCATCGGCCGCGAACTCGGTAAACCAGGCTTGGAAGAATATCAGGAAACAAAGCATATTTTCCAGAATCTGAAGCCGGAGCCGCTTAACTGGTTTTAATAAATTTTTAAATGCGTGTTCAAAAAGGAGCATAAAAAGGACCGAGAGCAACTTGGCATTGCACCAAGTTGCTCTTTTAATGGGTTACAAACCGATCAATCGAAAAAAATTCAGCCGATAAATTGTGAACTTTATCATTTCATTTGTGAACTTTAGCGGATTCATTTGTGAACTTTATCATTTTTACTGTCAACTTTAGCGAACCCATTGTGAACTTTAGCGAATCAGCAGTTTATTCACGTCGATTTTATACTTTCTTCCACTTGTGTTGCCAAATTGATCAAAATTTTCTTGTTGTATCAATCGCTTAGCTGTATGAATGGAATCCACCTGCAAAAATTCCCGGGCCTGCCGATTATTGATGTACTCCCCCACCAACAGAGCGTAATCTGCCAAAGCCGGCCGGTGTGCTGTTGTGGAAGTGCATCCGCAAGCCAAACACCGCCATTTCCCGCCTTTCCACCGCATCGGAACTTCCCCGCACTCCGAACAAAAGACACCTTTTACCAGATCATCATAATCCATATTCCATGTTTCCATTCCACCATCTTCTTCCGGCACATGTTCTTCAAGCAACCGGTAAGAGAGCTCCATTAGCTCATGTTCAGAAAAAAGCGGGGTTTGATACTTTTTCATAAATGCTTCCATTTTTGGAAGTGCTTTATCACGATGCATGACAATATCTGAAACAGCTTTATCATTAGCGATATTTCGGAGGTACGTATCATCACGGCTGTAGACAACTATTTTTTTGATTGGTACAGGGGGAAAGCCAAATTTGCGGAGCCAGTTTAAATATCTTCTATGCTGAAGCTTCACCTGTTCAATCGGATTACCAAACAACTCCACTTCGCCATTTCTGGTGCGGTAAGCCTGTCCCATCTCATCAAAGTTCATATGATCATAGATATTTTTCACTTCCATAATGAGATGGAAACAGCGTGTTAATAGAAGATAGTCTAATTGAAAATGTCCATATTGATCAGGGAGCCTTATATAATGGAAAATAAAGAAGTCGTCCTCGGGGAGAAACTGGAGCTGAAAATTCATGGATTCTTCGCCCTTATAACCGGAGAATAAATTAGTTGCTCTATTGCTGATTTTTTCTTTAAAGAGATGACTGACTGGGGTTCTTCTGGCGAGTGCTTGTGCTTGCAGGATATGCCGGGGGATTTCAAGAGGTTTGATAAACAATAAAGCACGACCTTTCTTATTTAGTTTTACTATCTTATTCAACGTTTTTCAGGAAAATCCTGCTTTTTCATTCTAAGCTCTTTCAAAAAATGTGAACTTTATCATTTGATTTGTGAACTTTAGCGGATTCACTTGTGAACTTTATCATTTTTACTGTGAACTTTAGCGAACCCATTGTGAACTTTAGCTAACTAGCAAACTCACTCCGCTTTACAACAATCATTATTCCCAATACCCCGGGTCCGTCATCCGCATTTCTTCCACCGCATCCTCAAGATCAGACGGTGTAATCAAATAAACCGGATAATGCCCTTCAAACGCCTGTGCTTCCTGATAAAAATAACGGTTACTGCCGGGGAATTCCTCATCCAAGATCAGTAAGCAGCCGTCGCTTTTGTCAATCAGCCATTTGTTGCTCGCCTGATATTGATATGGGCCACTGTAGCCGCCTTTATAAAGCGGCCTGAAAAAGTCGGCAGCTGCTGTCATTTCCCGGTAAATTTGCTGGACCGGCTCTGGCCAGCGTTCATCCTGATTTTCGAAAGGCGGAATGAGGGCAAGTTTAATATCGTATTCATCCCGCAAATTCATGACGACTTCGCCCGCCCATAGTTCGACGCCCATTTTGCCGGAAATCAGCACCCATTCAAGTCCTTCTTCGATAAAGCCAATCAGCCGCTTTTCTATGGCTGCCTTGATATAGGTAATCCGTTCATCGTCCGGTTTAAAAATGTTCAATTCCATTGATTTATAGCCTGTCACCGTCAATACTTTCATTGTGTCTTCCGCCTTCCTTCACCAATCTCCCGCGCGATTCCATAGCCAAGCCAAACACTTATACCGTGAACCGGCCCTTTCGAAAAATCGGACCATCATGCACATATGTGTGGTATTCACCGGATTCCCCCATCGGACAAACATCGTGATATGTTAAGATGTCGCTGACGAATGATGCATCCAGTTCGCGGCCTTCCCAGCTTACCGGCAATTTTTCCGGATCGGTTTTAATCACTTCGGCACGAAACCCGAGCGATACAAAATCCCGCAGCAGCGCCGGTACCTTCGCTTGATCCGACCATAATGGATAAACTGCCTCAACACCGGCACGCCCGGCAATTTGCTCGCCCCACTCACGATGGCCTTCTAGATAAATATCTCCAAAAGCAATCCCATCAATCCCGTAGCGGCGTTTCATTTCTTTTATGTGAAAAACAAAATCGTCGCCATACGTGTAAAAATCTGTTTCGATAAAATGAATCGGAATCCCGAAACGCTCGGCCTGTTCCTGGACACGGGAACGCGTTTCATCGTGTGCCACTGTCGTCTGTTGATCTTTCCAGGCCGTTGTAAGCAGGCACTTCACCTCGATACCTTCACGTTCCAAGTAATAAAGCGCCAGACAGCTGTCCTTCCCCCCGCTAAAAGATAGTGCGACTTGTTTCCCCATCAAGCAACCCCCTTGTAAATGTTTCATAAATGCCATGCAAACGCATCTTTATGGTAACACCGTTAGATTCAAAACAACAGTCACACCCCATAAAACCAGCGTGTATTATCGTATAATCGTTCATAAACCTCACCGGCTGACATACGCTTTATGCCGGCAATCTCAAGAATAGACTGGTGAATCATGTGAGGGTGGGTCATTTTCCCTGCAAAAATCCCCTCAAACGGCCATGGTCCATCCGTCTCCACCATCATTTTCTCCAGCGGATACTTCCTGGCCAACTCCCGCGTTTTTTCCCTATACAAAACATCCGGTGTGACCGATACAAAATAACCGTTCCCAACCATCCGCTCTGCTGTCTTCCTGTCCCCTTTAAACCAATGAAAATGTGCCTTGGCAGCCGAATGCTTTTCCAGCAAATCACAGACCACCGGCGCATCGTCATAGATAGCATGCAGAGCAACAGGCTTATCCAGCTCCACCGCCTTCTGAATAAATAAATCTAAAATATCGATAGACACATCCCTAGAACCCGCCTTGCCTTCCCGGCGCAAGTAGTAAGGCAGCCCGACCTCTCCAACAGCAGCTATCGTCTGCTGATGATAATCTATTAGCGCCAGCAGATCTGCGATTTCTTCATCAGGTGGAAGTGGCTGTTCCGGATGAAAACCAATTGCCGGTTTCACGCGGCTGTCATCCCGAGTGAGCTGCAGATTTTTCCGTGCTGAATCCAAATCATTTGAAACGGTGATGAGCTCATCTACTCCACTGGCTTCCATCTCATGAAGAATCAGGGAGCGCTCGTCGGGTGTATACCTATCAAGATGAATATGTGCATCGATTATCCGGTCAAACATGGGTACCAAGTCCTTTGCGGAAATTTTTTATCACGGAACTTCCATCGTTACTTCTTATACTATCAGTTTCAATATTGTTCGTGCCAGTTCCTCATGCAACGGTTTTTCCTCCCAATTAAATGATTGGATTGTTTTTGACTTTTCAGATACCATAGTAGTATTCGGTAGACAAGGAGAGGAGAAAACCTATGGAAGCAGCACTTAAAAATATCCAGTCCAAGCTCGAATCTATTTTTTCTCATTTACATACCTACCCGGAAGTCAGCTGGCAGGAGTACGACACAACCGCTTATATCAGACAGCTATTCGAGCCATACGACTGCCACATCACCACATTTGACGACTCACCCGGTCTTGTGATTGAAATCGGACATGGCAAGCCGGTAATCGGACTGCGGGCTGACATCGATGCGCTATGGCAGGAAGTGGACGGGGAATTCACGGCGAATCATTCATGTGGGCATGATGCTCATATGACAATCGCCATCGGTACTTTAATGACCCTTCTTGAGACCGGCTGTCCAGCTCAAGGTACATTTCGGTTCCTGTTCCAGCCGGCAGAAGAAAAAGGTACCGGCGCATTGTCCTTTGTTGACAAAGGCCTGGTAGATGACGCTGACTTCCTGTATGGCATGCACTTGCGCCCGGGGGAAGAACTTGGTCATGAGCAGTTCGCACCGGCGATCAAACATGGCGCTGCCCGCTTCCTGAAAGGAACTATCCGCGGTGATGATGCCCACGGCGCCCGGCCGCACTTGAATGCAAATGCCATTGAGATTGGTGCGGAACTTATTCAGCATCTCAACAACATCCATATTAATCCGATGATTCCGCACTCCGCCAAAATGACAGCTTTTCAAGCAGACGGCGGAAGCACCAATATTATTCCGGGCAATGCTTCTTTTTCACTGGATTTGCGTGCCCAGACGAACGCTGTCATGAGCGAACTTACCGAAAAAATCAAGCAAATTGCCGGAATGCTTGCCAACTACCATCAGGTGTCCATCGACCTGACAACCGGTGCGGACATCGCAGCAGCAGTCATTGATGGAGAAGCAGCGGCAATGATGATGGATGCGATCAGGACAAGTGCCGGCCCGGAAAAACTACGCCCCACCATTACAACAACCGGTGGCGATGACTTTCATTTTTACACGATTAAAAGACCACACTTGAAAGCAGCAATGCTGGCGATTGGATGTGACTTATCACCCGGTCTGCATCATCCGCACATGACGTTCAAACAGGAGATCATACCACAGGCCGTCCGGATTTTAACAACGGCTTTAACACAGACAGCTGAAAAACATGCTGACATTCGCTGAAAGGAGACAACCACCAATGACAGAATCAATCACCATTAAGCAGCTGACGACAATGGACGAACTACACCATATGCAAGAAGTCGAACAGGCTGTATGGGCCATGTCCCCCAACCCTGTTCACCAAACATATACCGCCATGAATAATGGTGGTATTATCCTTGGTGCTTTTGACGGGCAGAAAATGATCGGATTTCTCTACAGCTTTGCAGGTTTTGATGGAGAGCGGCCATACCTTTGCTCCCACATGCTCGGAATTTTGCCTGCATACCGGAAACAGGGACTCGGGAAAAAAATGAAGCGCGAGCAGTACAGCCTCGCTCGGCAGCAAGGCTACCCGATGATCACCTGGACGTATGACCCGCTCGAGAGTATGAACGCCTATTTGAATTTACACCAGCTCCGAGCAACCGGTGCCCATTACAAGCCGAATTACTATGGAACGATGACGGATAAGCTGAATCAAGGTTTACGGACGGACCGGTTCCAGATTGAGTGGGACCTTACAAAAGATGAAGAGCCAACGAAAGCGGAAATCGACACAAACCGGCTGCTGATCCGCCTAAAGCAGAGCGGTGAACCGGTATCCAATCTTGCCGTTTTTGACGTTCGTGAAGACAGCTGGTTCGTTCCCATTCCGGAAAACTTCCAGACAATCAAACAGGAAAATGTGGAACTAGCGAGGAAATGGCGGGACGTAACCGGGGATGTGTTCAGAGAATTATTTGCTGCCGGATTTATCGCATATGACATCCTGCGCGACAATGCACAGCAAATCAGCTATTATTATTTTTTGAAGAAGAACAAAAGCTAACCAGGGGGAATAATCAATGACGATACCAATGAAGCAAATAAAACTGAGAAGACTGAAAATGTCGCTGACCAATCCATTCACAACCAGTTTCGGGACACTCCAGGAAAAGGAGTTTTTCATCACGGAAGTGTTCGATGATGAAGGCAGACGCGGATTTGGCGAGTCGGTTGCATTCACAAGCCCATGGTACAGTG
The DNA here is from genome assembly GCF_042685205.1 of Lentibacillus juripiscarius. Lineage (NCBI taxonomy): Bacteria > Bacillati > Bacillota > Bacilli > Caryophanales > Bacillaceae > Lentibacillus > Lentibacillus juripiscarius. Next base: position 25,068 of record NZ_JBHUNA010000024.1, on the reverse strand, counting down.
AAGAAACAGTTGAAACCAATCATCACGTCATGAAAGATTTCCTAATCGGCCTGCTGCGGGAAAATAATATTAATCACCCCAACGATGTCTTGGAAGTTTTCAAGCCGATAAAGCGCAATCACATGGCCAAGGCTGCTTTGGAAGGTGCCGTCTGGGATCTTTACGCTAAACAGAAAAGAATCCCGCTTGCCGAGGCACTTGGCGGCAGTAGACAAGAAATCGATGTTGGCATCAGTATCGGGATACAGCCGACAGTGGATGACCTGCTCCAAACGATTGATCAGCATGTCCGCGAGGGGTATAAACGGATTAAAATCAAAATCAAGCCAGGCTGGGATTATGATGTCCTAAAAGAGGTAAGGAAACATTTTCCAGACACACCAATTATGGCTGATGCTAATTCCGCCTACACATTACAAGATACAGAACACTTGAAAAAATTGGATGAGCTTGGACTAATGATGATTGAACAGCCACTGGCCCACGATGATATCGCGGACCACGCTCAGCTGCAGGCAGCATTAGCGACACCGGTCTGCCTTGATGAAAGCATTCATTCACTGAACGATACAAGAAAAGCGATTGAACTGGGCAGCTGCAAAATCATTAACATTAAAATTGGCAGAGTCGGCGGGCTGTCCGAGGCGAAGCGAATTCATGACTACTGCAGAGAGCATAGTATTGACGTCTGGTGCGGCGGCATGCTGGAAGCCGGGGTCGGCCGAGCGCAAAATATCGCCCTGACCACCCTTCCGCAATTCGTCCTCCCGGGGGATACAGCGGGCTCGGCTCTTTACTGGAAAAAAGACATCATTAAGCCCGAAGTGACGGCTGCCAATGGTATTATCGCCGTTCCAGACAAGCCGGGCATCGGCTATGAAATTGATGATGAGGCACTGGAATCATTTACTGTCAGCGAAGAAACTTTTCCGTTGTGAGGGGTTAGTTGCACCTGATGGGTTATTTGTACCAGAAGACCGGGAAAATGAGGTGACCATGGCCGGCATCAGCCTGATTTGCGCGTGGATTTCAACCAGTTCGGCTGGTTTTTAACTTTTGCGTGGGGGATCTCGACCAGTTTATGTGGGTTATCTCAACCTGATGGAGACAGGTATCAACCGGTAACGGCATATAGCAACCGGTCCTGGGAAAAAAATCAACCGGTTTCCAGGAAATATCAACCGGAGCTCAGCATATTTCAACCGGGAACCGGGAGTTATCGACCGGAGCTCAGCTTATATCAACCGGTAGCCGGAAGATATCGACCGGTCACCTCGAAATATCAGTCCGTTCAACACGAATATCAACCAGACAGCGGTCAATTGTCGTCTCGGGCAGTGTATCCTTTCCCACTCCGTCACCACAAAACAACATCACGAAAAACATCCCTGCCTCCCGATAGGAGCAGGGATGTTTTCCATGATGGAAATCTGCCAGATCCAATTCGTCATACAGCAAGTGACTCCCAGCCAGATGCTGGCCTCGGTCCATCAGTTGGTGAACGTTTCCGTCAGATTGGTAACGATTTGTTTTTTACGGGAGACGACTCCTTTTAGAATTGCACGATTGTCCGCATCAAGTGAAACGTTGAATCCTTTTTCAACATTGTCTTTTGCGCTGCCCAGTGCGAGCACGTCGGAATCGTTGTTCAGGATGCCGGTTGCTACAAATAGGAACAAATCAAGATTTTTGTCATTGATGATCTGTTCTATTTCTTTTTCAATAGCTGCTTGATTTTGGTAAATCTCGTTTGTGTCAACGGTGTTCACTTGTGCGATTTGTACTTTTGCATCGCCCATCGTGAATTCTTTCGCATCCATGGTAACGAAATCGAGTGCGGATTTGTCACTGACATCCGCTCCTGCTTTCAGCATATCCAGCCCATATGTCTCAAGGTCCACACCGGCAATCTCTGCCAATTCATAAGCTGCGTCCACATCCACTTGCGTACAAGTTGGTGATTTAAGAAGAAGTGAATCGGATATGATGGCCGAAAGCAAAAGACCCGCATTTTCTTTAGAAACAACAACACCGTTTTCCTTATGCATTTTATTCAGAATTGTTGCTGTGCATCCAACCGGCTCAGCGCGGAAGTACAGCGGTTCTTTCGTTTCAAAGTTAGAAACACGATGGTGGTCAATAACTTCGGAAATGCGTACGTCCTGGATATTGTCCACACTCTGCTGGAATTCATTATGGTCAACGAGGATAACGTCCGTCACATCATCATCTACTTTTTCGATAAGCTGCGGTGCTTCAACACCGAAATGGTCAAGTGCAAATTGTGTTTCCTTATTGACTTCACCAAGTCTTACGGGCTCTGCATCCATGCCAAGCTGTTGTTTCAGATCGGCATAAACGAGGGCAGAGCAGATGGTATCTGTATCAGGACTTTTATGTCCAAAAATTAGTGTCTTAGCCATATTCATTACTCCTTTATTTTATCGTCCATCCAATAGATTATCATAAAAATATGTCGATTGAACACTAATTTGTTGTTTGCAATGTTTCCGTCACGTTCCATATTTTATCATAAGCATTATAATCATTTAGTGCAACATCAAGGTCATGAAACATACGGTGCAGTTCACGGACATGGCCTGTTTCTTTCTCATTTGCTGCGGCTTTGGCGAGCTCCTGTATATGCTCCAGATCCTTCTTCAGCGCCTCATCCTCCACAGATGCCAGTTTTTCCTCAGCGGTTTCCGCTATTTTCGTTGCCTTCTCCTGCTGACGCTCCCAGTCAAGCGATGAAATGCCGCCATATCCTGTCGTCTCGTTATAAAAATCATGTGATTCCGAAATGAATGCGCCAATATCCTCATTTTCCTTGCCGACCGTATCCCGGACTTCCTCTACTTTTTCCACGGTTTCCTGTGAAATGTCATCTTTTTCTGTTCCCTTGTCATCGTTCCCGCCGGCAGCAGAGAACGAGTTCAAATCCAATATATTAAAAAAGAACAGGGATGACCCAATAAGTGTTACGGCAACCACACTTGTCAATGTCCAGCCGAACCATCCCATCGATAAGCCTTTCCGTTTTCGCACAGAGACACTCCTAACGTAACTGACTGTTGCTTCTTATAGTATGACATATAAGGTACACATTTTTTAGTATAATACTAAAAGAGGATGTTCAAAAAGTATCCAGGCTGTTTACCAAAATCTATGGTTGACAAATTAGATGTCATTTTGATGTAAGCAGTCGCTTCGGAAAAACACTACGCTTTCCGTGGGCTTGTCCTCAGCCTCCTCGAAAAAGAAGATCGCTTTTTCTGCGGGGTCTTCACACTGCGCATTCCCACAGGAGTCTCCGTGTTTTTCCTCCGCTAGTTAGTACCATACTCATTCATTTCAACCATAGATTTTGGTGTTGACCCAGTATCCATTTAAAAATTTTCATTATACCATTTAATGATGGACTGTCTGGTTGTTCCATTGTCTATTTCCTCCACTTCAAATCCCCTGACGTAAACAACCCTTACAAAATATTCATTTCCGTTTCTAAATCTGACCAGACAATGGTTTTCTTCTGGGGCAGGAACAATCTCAACAATGGACTCATCCTGGTAGTAGTCGTATATTTTTTCCTTTTCACTTTCTTCTAGCTCCCACTGATCCGGCTTGTCTCGGTCTGGGGTGTCATGCACTTTTTGTGAGCCGGCCAATTTTTCACTTGCTTCTTTTGGCTTCAGCATATCATAAATGTTTTGGAGCAGGCGAATATTCTCGGCAAATCCGATAAACAGCATCCCGCACACAAAACCGCCGAGTGTAAAAGAAAAAAACATCGTCCAATTCGCTCCAGGTTCCATTATCAGCAAGAGACCGATAATCACCCCTGCCCCTATTTGTGCTGCTCCAATCATAAATAATATTTTGGCAATCCGGTTTTCATTCATGCCTATACATCCCCTTTCCCGTACTAATTTGATCATAACAAGTTATTTCTTTATTTTCAGCTTTATTTTTCTTATAGTTGAAGAAGCTGAAGAGAAAAGAAAGGATTTTTCCATGAAAAAATATATTGTGATAGGGGCGGGCGTCCTTGGTGCGTAAACGGCTTATAAACTTGTGAAAGCAGGTGCTGACGTTACCATTATTGACAAGCATCATACTGGCCAGGCGACAGATGCGGCGGCAGGCATTATCTGTCCATGGCTTTCCCAGCGCCGGAATAAAGCGTGGTATCAGCTTGCCAAGGGTGGCGCACGTATGTATCCGTCACTGATTGACGAGCTTGCTGCCGATGGCGAAACCGATACGGGTTATGCACAAACCGGAGCCATCAGCATCCACACCAATCAGGAAAAACTGGCTGCTATGAAAGAACGTGCACTTAAACGCCGTGATGATGCGCCGGAAATTGGCGATGTCACCCTTCTCGACCCAAATGAAACCAAAGCAGTATTCCCGCATCTCGATGATAGCTATGGAGCGGTACATGTCGGCGGAGGCGCCCGGGTCAATGGGCGAGCCATACGAAATGCTCTTATACGCGGTGCACAAAAACGTGGGGCGAAAATGGTAAATGGAAATGCGCATTTATTGCAAAACGGATCTACAGTAACAGGGGTCACCGCTAACGGCGAAACAATCGAATGTGATCAAGTGATTGCCGCATGCGGCGTCTGGATGAACGAGCTTCTGAAACCCTTGAATATCCAGTTTCATGTCACACCTTTAAAAGCGCAAATCCTGCATTTACAGACCCCAAACGTGAATACAGCTGACTGGCCCGTCGTTATGCCGCCTAATGACCAATTCATGTTGACATGGGATGACCGGATCCTCGTTGGTGCAACACATGAGGATCATGCTGGATTTGACAGCCGTATTACTGCCGGCGGTGTAAATGAAATCCTGTCAAAAGCACTGGAGATTGCACCGGGCCTTACTGACAGCACCATTCTGGAGGCTCGCGTCGGATTCCGTCCGCATACGCCAGGCTTTTTGCCCGTGATCGGTCCGGTCCCTGGAGTCGACGGTCTCCTCGCTGCCAATGGCCTTGGTTCTTCGGGACTCACAACCGGCCCTTATGTCGGACAGCAGCTGGCCAGCCTTGCTCTTGGAGAAGAAACGGAAATCAATCTGGCTGACTATGATGTGGCTGGCGCAATCGGGAACTAAATCTGCTTCCGGACGCTCTTCATTTACAGTCATACATGATTTTGCTAATCTGATGACAGGGATAATTGGGGGGATCACTGTGAACAGTAAAAAAGTTGTTCTGCTTGTTGTTGCCATTACGTTGGCCATTCTGATTTTTGGCTGGTTTTTTCTAAAAAATGTCATGATCAACTTTGATGTCGATCGTGATACATCCCAGCCTGCTCAGACCGAGATGCAAACTGTATACGGTCAGTTGTCATGAAATACGAAAGGGAATCAGTACGCTGCTGATTCCCTTTTACCTATGCCCAAGCCTTATAAAAACATTCTTAACTTTCTTGTTTCCTTGACTTTTTATCATCATCCTCAATGATACCGAGGACGACATCAGCTATCTCGGAGGTACGCAGCAGCTTTTCACTCAACCGGAATTTTATATCATCTGCCTCAGCTAATGACAGCCCTTTTTCAAGCTCAACCGTACCTTCTACATGGTAATTACGCCCTTCCTGTATAACTCGTATCTCATGTATATCGACCACTTTTTCATGTTCCAGCAGCATATCGGCAATCTTTTTCTCAATCTCCGCCGGTGCTGAAACGCCAATCAACCCAACCATATTATCATATCCGACTCGGAAGGCAACAAACGTCATAAGCACGCCGATCAGCATCGTAAAAATCCCATCCGCTCTAAGCACACCGAAAACCTGGGCCAGCAATACACCAAACAGAGCAAACACGGCACCGGACGTAGCGACAAGATCCTCATAAAATACAAGGCGAGTTGCGGGGGCCGCCTTTTGCGCGCTTTTGAACGCACGCGGCAGTATCCACCCATCATGATCCTTGTCTGTTTCCTTTGTAATTTCTTTCATTGCTTTAATGAGAATATAACCGTCAACGATAAGGGAGGCGACAAGTACCCCGACATTCAGCCAGATATTCCCTGAATCGGGCGGGTTCCGGAACAGATGCCATCCCTCTTTAATCGTTTCATAAGCCATTATCGTCACAACAACAACGGCAACCATACAAAATATGTTAATGACCCTGCCAAAACCTGTCGGGAACCGCTTGGATGGCGGTGTTTCCGCCAGGACGCTTCCAAAAAAGACAAAACCCTGGTTGACCGCATCGGCCAGTGAATGCATGGTTGTCGCGAACATGGAACCGCTCCCACTGAAAAAGGCTGCAACTCCTTTAATAGCAGCCAGAAACGTGTTGCCGAGAGCAGCGAGACCTGAAGATGTATTCCCCTTTTTGATACGCTCTAATAAACCCATAACCGTTCCTCCTGACAGATAAGTGCTGTTATTAGGTAGGATTGTTTTGTCATGGGATTCTATACATGGGAAAAGATTCTCTAACGGGCTCCTAATCGGATTCCGCCTGCTGGCCAGATTTTTCATGTGCCCGCGCAAGCTGTTTCAGCCAAAAAAAACTGAACTGTGAATAGCTCAGTTTTTCTCATCAATATACCGTTTTCCATAGTCCCGGAAAACAAAGTATTTAACCATGAAGAAGCTTGCCAAAAACGAGAGGAACATGGCCAGCCCTTTGGCGACGTTGTAACGGAGCCAATTATTGGTCCCGATAAGTTGCAGGAGTTCATTAGCACCGAGAAAGACGAGATTGCTCACACCAAGACTTACCAGCCCCTGAACAATAAACAATATCCGCTGGCGATTGCTCCCTTTAGCCGATCGTTTGAATGTGATACTCGCATTCCAATAGTAGCTGTTCACCACAGCCAGTATATAAGATATCGTATTATACAGTAAAAGCATTCCTCTATCGTCCGTATGAAATAATATCAGTAAAAGATTCAATGTCCCAATATCAATTGCTGCGTTGGCAAAACCGATGACACCAAACTGCAGAAATTGCATGGGACCTCGTTTTTGTTTATTCTGTGCCATGACTATTCCTCTTCATAAGCCTGTTTTGTCAGGATTATCCGAAGGCACCCTGTCTTACCGGCAATGGATGCAAAAAGCCGGTTGAACATGGACATCCGGTAACACTAACTTTTTGCAAATTTCCTGATACGCACGTTTGTCGCCCAGCTTCCATTCCTGCTTTACAAACTAGAAGGATTAACATTATTCTGCTTTAACGTCATACCTTCTATTCCGGCAATTGCTTTATAGTAATCGAGCACTTGTTTCGACTGCGCCTCCCAGCCCATTTCTGCTATATCGGTATGGGCATTTTTCGCCAGCCGTTTACGCAATGTTTCGTCCGCAAAACGCAAAACCGTATTCGTGAAATCACCCTGTTTATCCTTATCATACAAGAGTCCAGTCCGATTATCTTCAATCTGCTCACAAGTCGGACCACTTTTGGCTGCAACGAGTGGAAGGCCTGATGCCATCGCTTCTGTAATGACGAGTCCAAGCGTTTCTGTTGTCGACGGGAATACAAACACATCAGAGGATGCATATGCCTTTGCAAGCTCCTCCCCGTGCATAAACCCGGTGAACACTGTATCTGTTCCAGCAAAATGCTTTTCCAGCGTCTGGCGGTGCGGTCCATCTCCAGCTATCGCCAGCGCAAACTCATCGGAAGAATCCAGCACAGACTTGATCTTTTCAATTTCCTTCTCCGGAGCAAGGCGGCCGACAAACAGCAGCAGCTTTTTATCCGGCCGTCCGTTCGAAAGCCTGTCCCGCATGTCTTTATCATACTTATCCGGATGGAATAATTCCGTGTCCACTCCACGTTTCCATACGTGCACATTGTGAAAGTCCTGTTCCAGTAATTCTTCCTTCACCGCTTCTGACGTACACAGGTTCAGTTCCGCCTGGTTGTGAAGTTTGCGGAAGTACCACCACAGAAATCCTTTGAACATTGGAACGTTATAATAGTCTGCGTACTTCGGGACCTGTGTGTGGAATGAAGCCAGCATCGGGTACCCGAGCTTGTTGGCATAATAGACACCAGCCATGCCGACCAGTGCCGGATTCACGACATGGACGACATCCGGATCGTATTCTTCCAGCAGCTTCTTCACTTTTCGGGTTGGCAGCGCAAACTTTTTGGAACGGTAAAGAAGGAGTGTCCTGGCCGGGACCCCCTTCACTTCCGCCCCTTCAAATTCATACACGCCAAGGTCCGGTGCAATGACCCGAACATCATGTCCTTCTTTTTGAAAATAGCGGATGCATGCTTTTAAACGGGTGACCACTCCGTCTGTGGAGGGCAAGAATGTTTCTGTGACAATAGCAATTTTCAATTACGACACTTCCTCATCGGTAAAACTACCTAGCGTAAAATTTGCTGTTTCCTATTTCCACGATACTTGCGGCATGACATTTTCTTTAATGACCCGGTCTTTGTGCTGCACGACGGTATGAAGAATTTCTCTGATGACATTATCATCAAGCAAGTGCGGTTCAAGGCCAAGGTCACGCAGTTTGGTGTTTTCCGCCTGGAAGAAATGCTCTTCCAGTTCTACCCGTGGATTTTCGAGATGCGCGATATCCGTCTCAAATCCTTCTTCATGGGCCACTTTTTTCACTTTTTCAGCGAGATCTCCGACCGAGAATTCTTCCGTGAACTGGTTGAACACCCGGAACTCTCCTTTATCTGCCGGATTTTCCGCAGCAATCTCGATACAGCGGACAGTATCCTCGATATTCAAAAAGCCGCGTGTCTGACCACCCTTGCCATAAACCGTCAGATCATGTCCGATGGCAGCCTGAATAATAAAGCGATTAAAGGCCGTACCGAAGACACCATCATAGTCCAGGCGGTTGGTTAAAAGCGGATCCATCTTCGTTTCTTCCGTTTCAAGGCCATATACAACACCCTGGTTCAAGTCCGTTGCCCGAATTCCCCAGATTTTACAGGCAAAGGTAATATTATGGCTGTCATGCACTTTGGAAAGATGATAAAAAGATCCCGGCTGCTTCGGATACGGAAGCACATCTTTTCTGCCTTTGTGCTCAATCTCAATATACCCTTCTTCAATCGGAATATTCGGCGTTCCATATTCGCCCATAGTGCCCAGCTTGATTAAATGGCAATCAGGTACAATCTCTTTAATGCCATAAAGAACATTCAGGTTTCCCGCAACATTATTTGTCTGCGTAAATACCGCATGTTCCCTGTCAATCATCGAATATGGAGCCGAGCGCTGTTCAGCAAAATGTACAAACGCATCCGGCTGTTCCGTCTTTAGAACCTGCCGCAAAAAGTCATAATGGTTTAAATCTCCATCATAGGTACGGATTTCCTTGCCGGTCAATTCTTCCCACTTAGCCGCCCGCTCTTCAAGTGAAGCGATAGGTGTAAGTGAATTAGAATGCAATTCATTATCCATTTCTCTTCTAATCATATTATCAATAATTGCGACATCATGACCCCGCTTTGATAAGTATAAAGCTGTCGGCCACCCACAAAAACCGTCTCCCCCTGCTACTATAATTCTCATGTCTTTACCTCCAGTTTCATTTTTTGCTTTTTATGCCGTTTCACCTTTTATGGTGAACAAGCCATAAAAAACACAATCTCCAAGCACATCCTCTCATAAAAAATTACCATGTTACGAGCTATATTACAAATCATGCAGCAAAATACAGTCAAAATTCTTAACGAATCCGGCTGCATCACCATGTTAATCAGGCCTGCCTCTGAATTGTTTTCAACAATGTCCTGTACGCTTTTGCTTCCTGTTCATTTCCCATTTCCCCGTATACTTTGGACAATCCTTTTAACGGTGCCGGGTCATCCGGTTTCAGCTCCATTTCCCAGCTGAAACATTCAATCGCTTTTGACGGCTGCCCGAATTCATCATACAGCTCTCCAAGCGCCTGCATTTGCTCCAGATCATTAGAAAACCGGTTCATTCTATCCATTTTCAAATAAAGTGGGTGAATGCTTCGGTTATCAATAAATGGCTGCAGCAACGACTTAATATATCCTGGCTCATAGTCCGCCAGTAATATGGAGATATAGGTGTGCAGCAATTCAGTCGCCGGCTCCTGATCGAAAAACGTAATGGACCGAACCAGTGCAGGAAGCAGTTCTGGCGGCATTGAATGGTTTTGAAGATCCAAGTGATGAAGCATCTCCCTAATCGCGGTATACTGTTCGTCTTGCAGTTCTGTATCAAGACCGTTAAGCATTGTCAGCACCTTTTCCACATCATTCGCTTCCGCATACCGGGTCAAAAGTTCCCTTTCCAGCGGTGCAAAGTGTGGCGAATGGTGGTACAGTTTTTCCTGCAATTGCATAATCTGATGTGCATTGAAATGGGATACAGCAATTCTGGTGAGCGATTCATAAACATGTGTGGAAGGATTTTTAGAAAAGTGAATAGAGTATAAAGCGAGCAAATCAATCCAGCGAGATGATTGGTCGAAGCGGGCGATCAGTTTTTGAAAATAGATATCATCATCGCTATTGGCATAAGCGATTTTCTCAAAGTACACAGGGTCAGCGGACAATATAGCTTCATCGAAACGGTCATATTGGTCCCTGTACTGGCTGAAGCTTTTGTCGCTGGACATCTGCCTGACAAAGCTATGGTTGGGAGCAAAGTCCATTAGTATGCGGATAATCTGATACCCATTAAAATTCTTCCCACTCCGGCGGTAGATGTAGAATATCGACTTTATCTCGTCGAACAGCTTTTTTTTAGATATAAATGATTCAAAAAATGTAAGAATAAATGCTTTTTCAGGAAGGGAATACCGCCTATCTAATTCTTTCATTAAAGGCTTAAAGTTAGAAATACGACAAGGTTGGTTGGAGGAAAGCAGTACATCGATAAACGGATGAGGTGCATTAAATACCATACCGTGTTTAAAGGCGGACTCCATAAACGAATAACGCCTCAGCTTTTTTGCTTTTGCGGCGGTGAGGAAGTGATATTTATAGAAAAACAGGTAATATATTTCATTATTCTCGCTCACCGCCTCAATTATTTCAGCTTGTCGATATAACGTTATCCTTTCTGCCTTTAACTGTATGGGCTTTTTCTGACTGCTATAAATGAGAAACTGATCTTGATTCATCTTTTCTCCCCCCTGTTTTTCATACACTATAACATATTAAGATGGAAGTACACTAAGGAATGTGGGTTCTACCCGATGCTATTGGACTTAGTATATTGCTTATTCATGCGCGCGACAGAAAATGCATCAACCACACGAGACATCTGATGGTAACTGAATTGGAACAACGGACTTTGGATGAACGTGAAAATAAATGTAAAAACAAATACAGGACCGGCCAGTACCAAACCGATTACGAGAACGGCGCTCTCCGTAATCATGCGCACTTTGCCAATCGATGCACCAGTTTTATCAGAAATCGAAAGCATAAACCCGTCGCGCGGTCCGGATCCGACCCCTGCAGCATTATAGATACCGCCACCAAACCCCATAATCACGATGCCGGCGGTTATAATCAACGAATCAGCCCACCATTGTCCGGTAGCTTTCGGAAGGAAATCAAGCCACATATAACTGTCCACAAATGCCCCAACAAGAACAGCATTCAAAAATGTGCCAATCTTAATGTATGATTTATCCAGTATCCAGGAAATAACAATCAGTACAAAGGAAATCATAATCTGCCAGGACCCAATTGTCAGACCAGCGATATCAAACATCGCCACATTCAGCACATCCCACGGGTGAATACCCAAATGCTGCATGTTAATCGTTACCGTTATACCCAAACTGAAAATCATGATCCCGATAAAATAAACGAACCAGCGAAATACGTGTACCACAGGAATCAGCCTTCTTTCTAAATAAACAATTATGGAAATATTATTATAACATATTAGAATACTGATTCCTGGTGGGGGGTCGTTATTTTTCAATCCCTGTTTAGCGTATTGTATTTGTCTCCCTTAAACAAACCAATAAAAAAACTGGACAATTTTTATAGTTATTGATACCCTGATAAAGTTACTCTCGTTAACAATTACCCGTGATAACTAATGAGGAGGTGCTTTCCATAAAAACCGGACAACATTTTTTTCATCAACTGATCATGTTGTATCGCCCTTTTGAAAATCAGCTTAATGTGGAACTGAGCAAGCATAACCTGCATCGTGCTCAATGGACGATTTTGTACTACTTGTATAATTATGGATCTGCAACACATGTAGAGATTTCCCATTACCAGGGTGTAGAGAAACCGACTATTACAAGAACCTTCAACAGCCTGGAAGAATTCAATTATGTAGAGCAGATCAAGGGCAAGGATAAGCGCGAAAAACGAATGCAGCTGACAGAGCTCGGCAGAACGATTTATGAGAATGTCCGTAGCACCATTGACCAATTTGAACAAGAGCTTCTAACAGGTATATCAGAAGACGAACAACTGGAAACCATCCGGATAATAAAACAAATTCGAAAAAATCTTATGTAAGGAGATTGTTTTTTGGTGAATGCATCTAAATCTAAATTATGGACGAAAGACTTTATCATTGTATCGTCCGCTAATTTTTTCCTATACTTAGTTTTTTATTTATTATTAGTAACCATGGCTGTCTATGCAGTCGAGCAATTTCATGTTTCCGAAAGCCAGGCTGGGCTTGTAACCGGCATTTTTATTATCGGAACGTTAATCGGAAGGCTATTTATTGGGCGTATGGTCACCTCAATTGGCAATAAGCGAATGTTATTTGCTGGACTGATTTTTTTCATTCTTACTTCCATATTATATTTTATTAATACAGGAATCACGTTTCTGTTAATTACCCGTTTATTGCATGGAATTGCACTGGGGATGGCAAGCACCGCAACAGGTACAATTGTCGCCGAAGTGATACCGGAAGAAAGAAAAGGGGAAGGAATCGGCTTTTACAGCATGAGCATTACACTAGCTACAGCAATTGGCCCTTTCATTGGACTCTACATGAGTCAGCATACTGGTTATCAGTCGATTTTTAGCTTTTGTCTTGCCTTGGGAATCATTAGTTTCTTAATTGCAATCTTTTTAAACGTTCCAGTAGCCGATAAACCGGTAAAAGATACTGAAACAAATAAATGGAAGCTTTCCAGTTTCATAGAACCAAGTGCATTGCCGATTGCGTTCGTCGTACTGATTATTTCCCTTGGATACTCCAGCGTCCTTTCATTTATTAACTTTTATGCAGTTGAAATTGATCTGGTCGAAATGGCAAGTCTGTTTTTTGTTGTCTATGCAGTCGCAATATTAATTTCACGCCCATTCACAGGACGATTAATGGACTTGAAGGGAGCAAACTCCGTCATGTATCCAGCTTTTTTCCTATTCGCAGCGGGATTACTGCTTTTAAGTACAGCAGAAACCGGCATTACCCTGCTACTAGCCGGCGTTCTTATTGGCCTCGGATTTGGTAATATGCAATCAACCACCCAAGCCATTGCAGTGAAAGTAACACCGCCCCAACGGGTAGGGCTGGCAACATCAACCTACTATATCTCACTCGATGCCGGACTTGGGTTTGGACCGTACTTGCTCGGATTCATCATCCCATTAATCGGATACCAAAACCTTTATATTTTAATGGGTGTGCTGGTTTTCCTAACGACGGCTCTTTATTACTTTATGCATGGAAGAAAAGAAAGCTCAGTTTTGAGGAGCCTCAGCTCTGGCACACCAAATACAAAAGCGGAATGAGTTATAGAAATATGATTGGTACGCCACCTCTTCCCTGATTCAAACCGACTCCTGATTTCTCCTTTACATTATTTGTGTACTTCAGTTCAGACTAAGGGAAAAGGAGGGTTTCAATGAGTACTGATAAAGGTAAAAAGAAAAAAAACAAGAACAAAGAGGAATTAAACGCCATGAAAGGTGGTAAAGAAAGACATCGCCGAAATCGGTCTTAAATAGGATAGTTTTATAATGACGCCCCCCTAAAATTCACCAAAAGGCGTTAAGGTGGTTAGCCATACAAATTAAAAATCAAGGAATCCGCAATTGGATTTTCCTTGATTTTTAATTTTCACTGCAATTTTGATTGGTTACTTATAGTAAGTGTCAAAAAGGATAAAAAGGACCGGTCGACTAAGGTCTCAACGTCCTGTTGCAACACCGACACTAGTACGTCCTGTGCGTCGAAAGCCTTGCCCCTTTCCAATAAGAAACTATTCTCCTTTCACCCTACTAATCGAATGAAAATTGTATTTGGTGTCATCATTTTTCCAAAAAGTTTACAAGGAGTGGCATGATGCTCCCTTCCATCGCACCAGAGAATTTTTAACAAAACATTTGTTCGATTCGTGTGACTGTGCTATAATAATGTCAGAAAACATCGACGCGAAACCTCTCTGTTTTAGATCCTTTAAGATTTCAACTCCCATCACGAAGGGCCATCCTTATGACACGGAACAATTTGCAATAGGCAGACCCAGAAATTTCTTATGTAATACGGCAGCGCTTAGTCGTGTGAAGTCAAATTTGTGAATATTTTAAAAATAGGAGGAGCACAAAATGGGCGTTTATATTTTTATGGATATTTTACCGGACAATATTGGCAAAAAAGAGTGGGAGCGTGTTTACCAGGAATCCCTGGATTTAATCAACGCCTACCCGTTCATGGATAGTACGATTGACAACGAAACATACGGAGTTCCCTGGAGATATGTTCATCGTCCGAAAGAAGAGGAAATAGAAATCGGCTACAACAAGGAATTTCACCTGGGATGGCATGTATTTGGCGATTACAATACGATGCTGTCTGCAGAATCATTTAGTCTATTCAGGAATATTGAAAGTTATCGTGAAGAAATAAATACGAATGAACACAGCGATGATATTTTAGCCGCGTTGATAAATCAGAAAGTGTTTCATAATCAGGAAAAGTTTCGTATTCCTGTAAACAGCACGCGTGTGTTTGATGGTAAAACACAAGGATTGCCATATCATATTTATTTGCTGGCGGTAGCCTGTCTTCTTGAAAGCCGGTTTCCGAAACAGGTGGCAGTTCAGGGTGATATATCAATCGGTCAAATGAAAAAGGCAATCGATTGGGCAAATACAATCCTTCATAAACCGATACAATTAACGGAGCGGGTAAATAACAAAAGATTGCTGGATCGCATAAGAGATATCGTCCGGAATGATGTTACTGCACTAAAATCGTTTATGAGATTAATTATGCATGAAAATAATTTTGCTTTGGGCGAATTTGTGCGGGATCAATTTTGCCCATCGACCATTAGCGCGTATTATACAGAACGATTTAATGAATACGATGTTAATATGGCTGGATTTCATGATTTACTAAGCAGTTTCTTTAATCTTGGGTTTGGTATTGAAACAGCTTGCGATATTGGTGTTCTTGATCCGGATGGTTGCCGTTACAACGCAAAGGATTTTGCCGAGACTGTTTTATCGATGGGGTGGATTGGCGGGGAAAATTATGCGGAGAATGTAATGCCACTCGCACATAATGACCCGGAAAGTGAAGAACCTGAAACAGTTCATTCACAATTCGGAAAGGCATTAATAAAAATGTCGGGCTTTCAGGAGCACATAAAGTCAAATCTGTCCCTTGATGACGTTGGAGCAATTCTACAGTCCAAACTCGGACATTTAGTTGAGATTGAACCCCTGTTAAACCATGAAAAAAACGAGAATGACAGGGAACTTGATACTACTGCTGAACTTTTTTCGAGACTGATGGAAGATACGGCTGAAGAAAGATCCGAAAGCCCAGAATATACAATTGATGATCCGGATTATCTAATTCTCTGGAAAAAAGAGGATCATTTACATCCCCGCATTGAGGATGGTATCAAACGATTAAAGGAATTTATCAGTGAGTTCATAAAAAATAACAGCGATTTGTTTGATGAATTCCATCGTAATACTGATCGTGAAAAAATACAGAAGCTTATCAAAGCGAATACCTATTTCCATATACGGAAGGAAACATGGGACTATTATATCGAAAACCTCTATCAAACGGACATGATCAATGCTGTCCTATGTATACTTGGTATTAAAGCAGAAGAGATTAGTATTAACAGATTTTGCAAAGCTGTCGTAAATAACGTGGATTTACTGCAGGAATACATTCTTAATCCGAAATCATAAAACTTCTCGTTTTCAATAAGGAAATGAACGATATCGTGAAAGGTCCAGGAAGCTGAAATTTTTTGACACACACAGCTTATTTGCATCTCAATATGGGTGAATCGTCACTGTACAAAGAGGAACTTTCTTTTTCCAAAACAGCACAATACCGCAGGTCCTGGTACCTGTTACTTTAAATGAAAAACCCGCCGCTTCACTCTCTTATGAGGTAATAAGCGGCGGGTTGTGTAGTAAATTCAGGGCATAGTGTGAATCTCACACAAAATAAAAACCAATCCCCATTATTAAATAAGCGGACAATAATACTGCTCCGTCAAACCAATTTGAATCGCCATCATTTGAAAGTATAGTCATCAACAATACTGCTGCCACCATACTAATTAATTCAGGCCACGTGAAAACAAGTGACATCGATGTTGAAAAGATAAGTGACAGCAAAACAAGAATCGGCAGAACAAACATTGCTACTTGAAGTGTTGAGCCGACAGCAATTTCCATAGCTACTTCCATTTTATTTTTATAAGCCATGATGACTGCTGATGCATGTTCTGCAGCATTTCCAACGATTGCTACAATAATAACGCCAATAAATAATTCTGACCATCCAAACGCCTCTCCGACCACATCGAATGTGTCAACAAGATGTTCTGAGACATAGGCAACAGCTATAGTTGCAATTGCCAATATCACCATTGCTTTTATTTTGCCCCATTCTGGATTTTCTTCTTCCTGATGGCTCCCATTTGTTTTATCATTATTCTGGTAAACACCGCGATGTGTTACAAATTTAAATAGCAGCGCTGCCAAATATAACAGGATTAAAATGATGGAAATACCAACGCTAATGATCATTGTTTCCTGGTCATTCATCGTATGTGTAAATACTTCTGGAATAACAAATGCGACAATGACAGCAAAAATAAGCAGTCCTGCGTTATGCTGTGCCTCCTGCACGTTGAAAGATTGGCGTTTATATTTCAAACCACCAACAAAAAAAGAAAGACCGGCCACAAGAAGTAAATTTCCCAATACCGACCCCGTCAATGAGGCTAAAACAATACTAATAAGCCCCGCTTTAAGCGCAAAAATCGAAATAATCAGTTCCACAGCATTACCAAACGTCGCATTGAGTAAACCGCCTATTCTCGGTCCCATAACGATTGCCAGGCTTTCAGTCGCCCTTCCGATAATAGCAGCTAAAGCAATAATTGTTAAACAGTACACGATAAACATGATTAAAGCTGACCAATGAAAGATGGATCCAGCGACTGAGATTGGCACTCCAATCACGCCTAGAACTGTTAATATTTTATCCATCATTCAGATCCCTGCCTTCCTTATCCGTTAAAAATAGAATAACCATATAAGGGTGATATTATGAACAGGGAGCAATTTAAACAAGATTATTTCGATTCAAGCCGCTTAATGCCGGACTTCCCCATATTGATGTTATACCACAGGGTTTCTACATCATTTCCCAATCACGAAACAATACCCTCCCCTGATACAACAACCCTAAGCATTAAGTTTATTCTTCCTTTCAAAAATCAATTTTACAAGATTGGCTTCTCTGTTGTTACATCCTGTATTTTAACATAATGCAGAATATTATGTTGTTTATATTTTTACATCTCCTTTTTTATCAAAGTTAAAGTATAATAAAAAAAGGTGAACATAATACACAGTCCTATACTCTTTCATTTCTGAGGTGATCTGTTTATGGTTAAGCAGGAATTAATCGATTTATTAATAGAAAGAACTGCTGAACATGCAAATAAGAATAATCAAAAATATATTCAACAAGTGGCAGTCTGGATTTCAAAAGTATTTTTAACTCGAACAAGAACAGATATTACGTTTGAATTTGATCCGCCATGGGATACATCCGGTGAAACCAACAATACAAAAAGCACATTTAATGTTAAAGATTATACATCTTTAGATAGTTTTATAGAAAATGAATATAATGGTTTAAGCCATCCGTCTTTTGTAGACGGAATGGGTATGTTTCATGACTATTACTCAAGTGAGCTGCATGATTTCACGGGGTCATGGGTTGCTATACAAGTGGAAGAAACAATCGCACAACTTTTGGCAGAAGAAAATGAACTACTTCTTGAATATGCAAAGTTAAGAGAACAAGAAGCAAATAAAACAAACCAGTATTTAACATTAACAGGACAATATCAGACAGCATCTGAGATTGCACAATTAATTTATGATGATGATATTATTGGAGATTTTATTGTTACTGAATATCCAATAGAACTCGAACAAAAAGTTGGAAAGATGGACATTAAATTTTTATTGAAACTTGGCCATAGTCAAGCAAAAGAAGAAGTAAGGCAAGAAACAATCGCAAGACAAAAAAGAGCAGAAGAGCTAAGGGTCAATCAAGAAAAAGCAGAAGAGTGCTGGAACAGAATTTGTAAACTTCTTAAAATCAGGTATCAAAAAAACATTCCCCAAAAGATCAAAAAACCTTATTTTGACAAATTTGTCTACCCAATTTTAGAGGATATCTATAGGGAAGGTGAGGATGTTTTAACTATTCGTTTACTTGGAGAATGTTTAAGTTTTAGATTTTCAAACTCGGTCGCTTTCAAATTAAGCCATTTCAAAACAATTGAATAAAGTGAAGCTTCATTATGGCTCATTCGTATCACGGACAACGATGTGAAGGTAGGTTCGTTTCACTTTGTTATCGATTCTTTCTGTTAACACCGCCAAGAGGCACTTGATGTGCTAAATATCATAAGACGGTCTTGTTAACCGGTCGTCGTCCTAACCTCAGGCATTCACACCCGCCTAAAAAGCCACATATGCTGTCATTGGAAAGTGGTTGATTTATTTCTATATTCCTGGAGGAGAAATATTAATCATGGAATTAACATTGGCACATTGGTTATATTTAGCTGGGACATTGTTGATCATTCTAACGATGTTGTTCAGACAAAATGTTGTCGTTCCGGCATTAGTCATGAGTTTTTTCGTCGCTTGGTCCTTTACTGGGTCTTTCATGGATGGTATTCAGGCAATTTTCAATGCAAACTTAACTGCCGCAGCTGAGCTGTTTAACATCTTCTTAATCATCGCAATTATGACAGCACTGCTAAGGTCAATTAAGTCAATTGGCGCTGAGGAGCAAATGGTTCTTCCTTTCCAAAAAGTAATGAAAAACGGAACATTATCTTTTTGGGTACTTGTCGTCGTCACGTACTTTTTATCGTTATTCTTCTGGCCAGCACCAGCAGTTCCACTGATTGGAGCACTATTAATTCCAGTAGCTATTCAAGCTGGACTTTCACCAATCGGGGCTGCGGTTGCGATTTCACTTGCTGGTCATGGGATGGCACTATCATCCGACTTTATTCTGAAAGTTGCACCCGAATTAACTGCTTCCAGCAGCAGTGTACTTAAAGCTAGTGCTATTGGGGAGCAAACATTAATTTTGTCCCTGGTTACCGGGGCAGTTTCTCTAACCATTGCTTATTTGATTGTTCGCAAATCCATTAAAAAACCAGCGAAACAAAACCTTACCGAATGGGAACATAGCGGAGACAATGACTTAAACATTAGTGCAGATGAAACCGAAGTTAAAAAAGGTAAATACAGTCCAGTGTTTGCTTTTCTCGTTCCTGCAATCTTTGTAGTCATTGTCACGTATGTAGTTGTGGCAACATTCTCTGATGTCGTACCAGCAATTGAAGAAGGGGCTGGTTCTTCCCTTGTTGGCGGTACAGCGATCCTCTTAATTATTATCATGTCACTGTTCCGCGACTACAAAAAAACGTTACAGGAAGTTAGCGATCATATCGTTAACGGCTTCGTATTTGCCTTTAAAGTAATGGGTCTCGTTATCCCTGTTGCCGCGTTTTTCTTTATTGGAAGCGGCGAGCTGGCAGGTCAGATTTTCGGTACAGACCCAGAAACGACACCTTCTTTCCTATTTGACTTAGTTCAGGAAAGTCAGGCGTATATTCCAAATAACGGCTTCTTCACAGCATTAGGTGTGTTGATTTTAGGGATGGTTTCCGGTCTTGATGGGTCTGGATTCTCTGCCCTGCCATTAATCGGTTCGCTTTCAGAAGCATTGGCTTCATCAACGGGAATGGACCCAACAACACTTGCTTCCATCGGCCAAATCGGTGCCATTTGGGTAGGCGGCGGTACACTTGTCGCATGGTCACCAATCATCGCCATCGCAGGCTTTGCCAAAATATCCGTCATTGACCTAGTCCGAAAAAGCTTTATCCCTGTCATCATTGGTCTTCTTGTTACAATGGTTTGTGCATTGCTGTTCTTCTAAAAGTCATTGTTGATATATTCTCCTTGAATGCTCGATAGGAGGATTTTACCTAAGAATTAATGGCATCCTGTTTCGTACGGGATGCCATTTTATAATGCCCCCCTCAAAACTGATGCTTGAACCCGAAATGGCCTTGTGATAGATGCTGATCGTACACTCCGGTTGAATCCAAACACCACTTTAAAAGCTCCCGGTTGTAACATGGCCGTTCATAGGCGTTATAATAACAACCTTAATGACAATATGGTAGTATATTAGCATATACACCAAGTTTAGAGCAGATATCCAAAAAACAGAGGGAGGCAAATAATGACAAGCCAGATACCTGAAATCACACTGAATGACGGCACGCGTATACCGGCAATTGGCTTCGGGACGTATAAACTGTGGGGAAATGACGGTGCAGCCGCTATTGCCGGTGCGATTGACAATGGCTATCGTTTGATTGATTCAGCCTACAATTATGAAAATGAGGGGACAGTCGGGGCAGCACTACAGCGGACATCCGTACCACGGGAGGAATTGCGCATTGCATCGAAACTTCCTGGACGTTACCATACTTATGAGAAAGCTGTGAAGGCTATTCAAGAATCACTTTACCGGGCTAGCCTGGATTATTATGATCTATATCTGATCCATTGGCCAAATCCTAATCAGGATCACTATGTTGAAGCATGGCAAGCCCTGATTGATGCAAAAAAATG
Organism: Lentibacillus juripiscarius; assembly: GCF_042685205.1. Classification (NCBI taxonomy): domain Bacteria; kingdom Bacillati; phylum Bacillota; class Bacilli; order Caryophanales; family Bacillaceae; genus Lentibacillus; species Lentibacillus juripiscarius. Next base: position 3,891 of record NZ_JBHUNA010000024.1, on the reverse strand, counting down.
GGGATTGATCCGCTCCATCGGTGTTTCGAACTTTTTGCCGGAGCACATGGAACGGCTTGAAAAAGAGACAGGCGTACTGCCAAGCATTAATCAAGTCGAGCTTCATCCTTTCTTTAATCAGAAACAGCAACGCCAATGGCACGATGAACACGGTGTGGCAACTGAATCGTGGAGTCCGTTAGCGCGTACGAATGATGTATTCAGTAACGATACGATCAAACTAGTCGCGGACAAACATAACAAGACTGCTTCACAGGTTATCCTGCGCTGGCATTATCAGCTCGGTTCTGTACCTATTCCAAAATCCGCATCACCAAAACGACAACTGGAAAACCTGTCAATCTTTGATTTTAATTTGGATAATGATGATATGGTGGCATTCGACAAACTGACACGCCCGGATGGCCGTATGAATAATCAGGATCCTGCTGTTTATGAAGAATTCTAAGAGAATCTATTAAAAAACAAAAGGCTGCTCTTTCGCTATATCGCTAGCGGAAGAGCAACCAATGTAAAACATCATTTATGAAGTATTGTTTGACAGATGCTTAGCGAGTTTCTGCCTGCCTCGACTTGGAGGAATAAACCTGAAATAGGGTATATGCCATAAAGGATAGGAAAACACCGGAAATATAAGGTAAACCAATAGTGATGGAATACAGTAGTCCTCCCAGCACGGGTCCTATAATTCTCCCGAGTGAATCAAATGAAGATAAGTATCCAGTTACAATTCCATGTCCTGTTTTACTTTGCTTTGTTAGTAAGGAAGAAACGCTAGGCCTGATTACACCATTTCCGATGCCAAAGACGGCCAGGAAAATAGCAGCAGTAGTGAAGTTTTGGGTGAAAAGGATAAGTCCAAAACCAATCGCTGAAATGAGAATACCCATCTGAATAATGACCGCTTCCCCATATTTTTTTGTTAATCTTCCCATTGATCCTTGAACAGCTGCACTAGCCAGTCCCATAATCATAAAAATATAACCTAATGTGACGGCACCAAGTCCTGCCGTTTCTGCTGCAAAATAAGCAAACGTTGCTTCTAGACCGGATAACGACAGTGAAATAAAAAATTGCAGAAAATATAGCATCGATAATGGTCCACGAAAAACTTTTGCCCATGATAATTTATTTTTCGGTGTGGCTTTATTTGTTGAAAGATGTATTGATTCTTTTAGCACAAATAAAACCAGAATCATTGTTAAGAATGATAAAATCCCGGATATATAAAAAGGGGCTTGTAAGTTTATATTTGTGAAAACCCCGCCAATTGCCGGCCCGCAAATAAAACCAAGTCCAGTGGCAGCCCCTATGATTCCCATTCCCTTCCCACGTTCTTCATCTGCCGTTATGTCTGCAACATAAGCTTGCACCGTTGGCATATTTGCAGCTGATAATATACCGCCAATAATCCTGGCAGCAAATAGCATCCATAAATTTGCAGACAGCGCCAGCATGAAAAAAGATAGGGAGAGTCCAAAAATACCGATCATAATCACCGGCTTACGACCAACTCTGTCAGAAATCCGCCCCCACATTGGTGCAAATATAAACTGCATGAACGAATAAACAGCCATTAGTAACCCAAGTTCAGTAGGTGTGGCTCCCAGTTCCTCTGCATAAAATGGGAGGACCGGAATAATAATCCCAAAGCCAACCATGACAAGAAACATAACTAAAAAAAGAGTAGGTAGTACTTTATTTAACTTCAATATAATTCCACCCTTATTGTTGTAACAAATATTACTGTCAACATTAACTAGTCTAGTCAAATCAGAATTTATTATATCATATAATGCTAGATTCGTTTTCCGTTTCGTTTAATGCAGCCAACGACAGCGCCGAGTCCGCCACCAGGTGAAACGGGAGCTCTTCAACGTCTGACAGATTTGAACTACGACGGTGTTAAGTCATTGCTTCTACGGCTGCCCGTAGAAAAATGCCTCCCCTCTGTTCATACAAAGGAAAGACGTTTAGGCATACGACTAATTTTCGTACAATCTTCCGTGAAAAGACACGAAAAAACGACGTCCTAGTCCGCTAGAACGCCGTCATAATAACGTTTATGGAGATACCGATGGTGGGGCTCGAACCCACACTCCCGTAGGAACACGATTTTGAGTCGTGCGCGTCTGCCAATTCCGCCACATCGGCGTATAGTTCAATTTTGGAGGCGGTAACCGGATTCGAACCGGTGATAAAGGTTTTGCAGACCTCTGCCTTACCACTTGGCTATACCGCCAAAAGGAAAGATAAAAGAAAATGGAGCGGAAGACGGGATTCGAACCCGCGACCCCCACCTTGGCAAGGTGGTGTTCTACCACTGAACTACTTCCGCTTGTAATGGCTGGGCTACCAGGATTCGAACCTGGGAATCACGGGATCAAAACCCGATGCCTTACCGCTTGGCTATAGCCCAATATAATAATTGTAATGGGGCGACCGGTGGGGATCGAACCCACGAATGCCGGAGCCACAATCCGGTGCGTTAACCACTTCGCCACGACCGCCATAATGTAAATTATGGCAGGGGTAGTAGGAATCGAACCCACATCAAAGGTTTTGGAGACCTTCGTTTTGCCATTAAACTATACCCCTATGAAATAAATGGTGGAGGGGGAGGGACTCGAACCCCCGAACCCTGAGGGAGCGGATTTACAGTCCGCCGCGTTTGGCCAACTTCGCTACCCCTCCATATTGACTTAACTTCAAAATGGTGGCTCGAGACGGAATCGAACCGCCGACACACGGATTTTCAGTCCGTTGCTCTACCGACTGAGCTATCGAGCCGTGAAATAACATTCTATGTATTATTTATACTTTTTAAAATGGCGGTCCGGACGGGACTCGAACCCGCGACCTCCTGCGTGACAGGCAGGCATTCTAACCAACTGAACTACCGGACCAGATTAAATCATTTTGGTTGCACTCCAAAGCACTACTATATTCAATTAACATTGATGTCTATTCGGCGTAGTGAATTGAATTATTTTGGTTGCGGGGGCAAGATTTGAACTTGCGACCTTCGGGTTATGAGCCCGACGAGCTACCAGACTGCTCCACCCCGCGATATGAATAAGAAGAAATATGGTGGAGGATGCAGGGTTCGAACCTGCGACCCCTTGCTTGTAAGGCAAGTGCTCTCCCGGCTGAGCTAATCCTCCGACGCACAGGATGTGCGATTGCATGTAAATGACATGCTTACATCTATATCCTTGAAATAGGTGATGACCCGTACGGGACTCGAACCCGTGTTACCGCCGTGAAAGGGCGGTGTCTTAACCGCTTGACCAACGGGCCAGGATTTAAAATCTCAATGGCGGAGAGCGAGGGATTCGAACCCTCGAGACCACGATAGCGGCCTACACGATTTCCAATCGTGCTCCTTCGACCACTCGGACAGCTCTCCATGGCTCCACAGGCAGGATTCGAACCTGCGACCGATCGGTTAACAGCCGATAGCTCTACCACTGAGCTACTGTGGAATAATCCAAATGGAATTGCCTGGCGGCGTCCTACTCTCGCAGGGGCAAGGCCCCAACTACCATCGGCGCTGGAGAGCTTAACTTCTGTGTTCGGCATGGGAACAGGTGTATCCTCTCCGCTATTGCCGCCAGACCTGAATTTGTTAATGGTTTTGCCATCCGCAAGGTAGAAGTGAGTAGTCAAAGCCACTCCCGTAACCAAGTGATCGGCTGATTTCTTCATGCCAATAAACATTATAAAGGTTTTTTAGAAAAAATCAAGGGTAAATTTTAAAAAGTTACACCCTAAAAACTAAATAAGAGCGTTATTCAAGCGACATAATGATTAGTTAAGTCCTCGATCGATTAGTATCCGTCAGCTGCACGTGTCACCACGCTTCCACCCCGGACCTATCAACCTCATCGT
>NZ_JBHUNA010000023.1:0-17718 GCF_042685205.1 Lentibacillus juripiscarius | reverse complement strand
ACATGGAAGAGGGAAAACACTATAAAACCAATCTCGGGACAGTTCAAGGCGGCGTCATATCGCCACTTCTAGCTAATATATTTCTTAATGAATTGGACTGGACTTTCGCGGAACATAAAATTCGCTTTGTCCGGTTCGCAGACGACTTCCTTCTTTTCGCTAAGACAAGCGAGGACATTGAAAAAGCTGCGCAGATTACAAAGTCAAAGCTGGAAGAACTGGGTCTCCAAATTTCGACCGAGAAAACGAGAATTGTGGACTTTCATGATGATGACTTTGACTTTTTGGGATTCACCTTTGGACATTGGAGGAAGCGAAAGAAAGACGGAAAGCCTTACTATACGGCTCAGCCTGAACAAAGTACGTGGAAAGATTTTCGGCAGAAAATTAAAGCGAAAACGAGAAAGACGTTAACGTTAAGCAAAGAAAAATGGCTGGAACAAGTCAATCCAATTATACGCGGAAAAGTGAATTACTTTCACACGATACACAAAGCTATACAGTTAAATGCCCAATATGGTATAGGCAGCCGTTGCTTCTATAAAACCTTTGGCAAAGAGTTGCAGGCCATTGACGGTTATATAAGGAAAAGGCTACGTGTAGCTATGATACATGACCATCCAAGCCAAAGAAAAGGATGGAAAATGACAAGAAAATGGAATAACGAATTTTTCGCGCGAATAGGCCTTATCCCTGCGTATTGGTATTTTTACCATAAAATTTACGGGTTTACGCTGGAAAGTTATATCCAGCGAATGAGCCAGACTCAACAAGCCAAACAGAAAAGAACCATAGCCAGAGCAAAAGAAAAAGGTCAGGAATATTTCAACCCTGACCGCATACGTAAAATGAATGCCGGGCAAAGATTTGCCACCGATTGATTTAATAATGTAACACGTTGGTAAGCCGTATGCCTTAATAGGGCACGTACGGTTTGATGAGGGGGTAGCCTTGAGAAAGGTTACCCTACTCTATAGTAAGTTGACAAAAAGTGAAGTTAAAAATATAATACATATGTAATATATTTTTAACTAATGAAGGAGAGGATGAATTGAAAGCTCAAAAAGGCAAATTAACGAATAATCTTTACTTGCTTAGGGCAGAGAAAAGATGGACACAAAAATATGTGGCTGAACAATTAAATGTGACGAGACAAACCGTCCATTCACTTGAATCAAACAAGTACAACCCCTCTCTTATATTAGCTTTTGAAGTAGCACAGCTATTCCAAATGAGAATTGATGACATTTTTACATACGAAAAGGAGGAAGAATAAATGTTTTTCTCATTTTTAATCGCATTCCTAATTATTATCGTCAGTATCTCCTATTATATTTGGTTTTCAGGTTATGAGGGGAAAGATGAAAGAGGAAGAAAAATTTTAGCGAAGTCCAGCCAGATTGCTTTTATTTTTATTCTGTTTGGTTTTGTCTTTCAAAGTTTTTATTTTCAATTTGGAAATCCAACTGTTGAAAAAGTACAAATGATGATATCCATATGGATGGCCCTGGTGTTTGCCAGTAATAGCGTCAGTATTGTGCTGTACCGGAAAACATTATGAAAATAATTAAGTATCGATAGTTCAACTAACGGGCGCGATTATGGGGTAGATGAGGACTATATAAGTTGCTTAAATAAAAAGACTTTCTTATTGCCATTGCATTACCAGGTTTGATTTTAAGCGGAATTGGAGCAATGGTGTCGATTTATCATTAGGTCGATTTCTGACCCCGAACGGTTGATTCTCGCCGCTTTCCGGTTGATTCCCGACCCCGACCGGTTGATTCTCGCCCCCGAACTGGTTGATTCCCGCCCCTGAACAGTCCATATCTGCCTCCGCACACAAAAAACCGGCACCAACCAATCATATGGTGATGCCGGCTCATGCCCTAGCGCCCCCTTTACTTTCGCAAAAATGCCATTTTAGGGGTTTATAAGTCTTGGTAATTTATTATTTCCCCTCCGTAATGTTTTACTAACAATGATTATAAGTATTAGTGTTGCTCTTATAGGTTCATTGTTCACGCGAAAAACAAATAGAAGCGGGTCTTGTTTTATATTAGCTAATACAACAAGCTGATAACTCTTCCAGAAACAGGCGTTTTAATTGAATAAGCTACATAATTAAAAGACCTTAAATATGCATCAATTTATAAAATGGCAGTATGTTTGGGGGCTTTTTATATACACCCCCACTGGTTGTGTTAAAGAGATAGTGATTGCGTGACCTACAAAAATCCCGTGCGTAAGAAGCGGGGGATAGTTACCATTCTGTCTACATTTTTCGGATAGGTTATTCATCATCCATTGTAAACTGTTGAAAGATGGTATTTCGTCTGTCTTGATAGACTTCTCGTCCGGCAAGCAGGTTTATGATTTGAATGTTCTTCTGAACGGCCAATCCCAAGTTGGTAGCTGCTGTTCCATGAGAATGCTCCAAATTAGTAAAGGTGAAAAAACGGTGGTCTCGCTGATCGGTAAACACGATTTGATAATCTCGGGTAACTTTATAATGGTCCTCGTCTTCCCACATAATTTTATCTTGAAAACGATCATAGAACCATGCAGGAATATGTGGTTTATACCCTGTTGCCAGGATAACCTTATTCGTTTCATAGTCAAAGGAATTTTCTTTTTGCCATTGATGACAACGCAATACATACTTGTCATTTTTTCTGCTTATGCTCTTCACTTCTGTATTTGGCTGGATGGTTACCGATTGTTTCGTTTGGCCAATTGTTTTATGGTAAAGCGTTTCGTATAATTCCATCAACGTCTGAGGATTAATCCCTTTTCTGAGCGTTCCTAATGTGTCCAATGTGTCGAGTCGCTGCTTAAAGCCAAGCGAATGAAAATAATCCACAAAATCGGGGGAAAAATACTCCTGGCCAAATTTAGCTTTTTCCAATTGAAATAGTCCACTAGAACGGGTAAATAACGTCAACTGAAATACTTTATTTTCCTGTTCTTTTAACAGATCCAGAAAAACCTCTATGGCACTCTGACCAGAACCTACTATTGTAATGTTAGGGGACTCAACTAAGTTTTCCTTTTCAAACAAGTACCGATCTGTATGTAAAACATCCTCTTTTGGCTGTCCTGTCATGGTGTCCAGTACCCAGGGTTCACTGCCAGTTGCCATTGTTATATTTTTGGTGAAGTATGAGAAACGCTTTTGGGTTGAGGCTTCTTCCACGACCACCTCATAGTGAGGCTCATCAGCTTCTTCATGGTCTATCACATCGACAACGTCATAACCGAAGTTGAGCTGTTCCAATTGACTTGCAACCCATTGTAAGTATTGGTTATATTCCTGACGAGGAATCTGAAACTTGTTAAAGAAATAGAACTGGTACAGACGATTTTGTTCATGTAGATAGTTGATGTAGGTGAACCGGCTTGTTGGATCAGCGAATGTGACAAGGTCCCCTAAAAAGGGGGTTGTCAAATTCATCCGTTCAATTAACATCCCGGGATGCCATTCAAACTTTGGCTTCTTATCAAAAAACATGCCATCAAGCTCAGGTGTATTTTCCAAAAGAGCCGCTAAGCCAAGATTATAAGGCCCTATACCAATCCCAATAATATCGTACAATTTGTCAGCCATTATTCCACTTCCCTCCGGACGAAATCTTCACATTATCATCCCCATTTCATAAGGTATTATGCTTCAATTAAATCGTCAATGTGTATTTCGCATTAAGCCCTACGATGGTGTCGAGGGAGGCGCCCGCGCGCTCGTGCAAAGCGGGAAATAGCTCGAGTGTAGAGTCAAAACGTTCCTGATTCAAACGAAATGTGGTCACACAATTTCGGTAAAGGTTAGGCAGTTTTAATTTCTTAATACTGAAGGGTTAGTTGAGGAGATGAATGAAAAGCTCTGAACAGCTTCTCCTGCGTCGAACAGCACACTGTTCAAGCGTGTTATAAGCTCGGTTAATAGGCGTGAGAATTTACCGTAATAGTCCGGCTGACGAAATCCTACCCGATGGGGTGGTGTAAAGCATGGTGCTTGGGTTGAACAAATAAATGCAATCACGGGTCTAGACGCTTTTCGAGTCTGTGACCGGATTTTATGCTCGATTGCTTAGTACTGTCTCATCTATTGGATGAATTGGAAGGGAACTCTCCCTTCCATTCATTTTTAATCCATCACTTATATTTCTCTTTATATGCCTTTGAATACTGATCAGCGGCAAAGATTGCGTCCGCAACTTCATCAGCTGTGACGTTAAATCCATTGTGAATCGTTTCGCCGTCAACTATTGCAGCCTCAGCTACCTTCATAATATCTTCCCTTGTGGCATCTTTTAGCTTAATATCTTCCAGTGTAACCGGCAGATCCAAGCTGATATAAAATCCGATATATCTTTCCATTTCTTCGAGTGAATGTTTTTCCAGTGCTAATTGGGCCAATGTACCAAAAGCAACTTTTTCACCGTGTGTTAAGTGATGAATTTCGCCATCAAGTGCTGTGAATCCATTATGAATAGCATGAGCCGCAGCCAAACCACCACTTTCAAAACCTAAACCACTAAGGAGCGTATTTGCCTCAATAATCTCCTCAAGTGCCGGGGTTACGACTTTCGCTTTTGCGGATTCATATGCCAAATGACCATATCTAAATAAGGTTTCTTCACATTTTTCAGCAATCGCCTTAGCAGCTATAGTGGTTGTTCCTCCCGCCTGGTTACTTCCACCAAAATTAATTACTGCTCTTGCTTCAATCCATGTGGCCATTGCGTCTGCTATACCCGATGTCAACAGACGTGGAGGTGCTTCTGAAATAACATGTGAATCCAAAAGAATCAAATTTGGATTATGATTATAAAAACGATATGATTCAAAAACACCTTCGTCCGAATAAACCACCGACAATGCACTTGTTGGGGCATCAGCAGACGCAGCAGTTGGTACAATAACGGTATAAGCGTCCAGCTCGTCTGCTATCGCTTTTGATGTATCTAATGTTTTTCCTCCTCCAACACCAACAACAATCGTTGCTCCTGCACCCTTGGCTTCTTTAGAAATCCGCTTAATTTCTTCATTTGAAGCTTCACCATTAAACAGAATTTCTTCTGAGGCTATGTTTTTCTTTTTCAGTGCATCTACAACTTTATGTCCAGCAATATCCCATACGGTTTCATCAGCAATAACAACCGTTTGACTTCCAATATCCTTCAGGTAGTCCCCGATTTTCTCGATTGCATTTTTCCCTTGTACATACTTCGCGGGGCTGATAAAAATTCTTTCCGACATATTAAACATCCTTCCCTCATGGTAATTTAGCGGAATGTAAAACTTGACCAATATATATAATTCCCTAATATGTATATTTTAATGTAACGATATCTTATGGATAAACGGTACCGGTGATTTCAATGAACGATACCACAGTAATAGGGAGGTAATAAAGCAATTTCCAAAATCAGTGGAAATAGTTGAAACAGCCAATTATCAAGCATGAATCCATTGGTTTTTGGGTTAGCCAAAGTATATGCTTCAAATTGGGCGGTATTTTTTTGATCCATTCTTTTGGATACATGAGTGTAAGCGTCTGCGGTAATTTGGTAACTACCATGACCTAATCGTTCTTGTATATACTTCATGTTTGCACCAGATTCAAGTAATAGAACAGTGTGTGTGACGTAAAGAATGAATTGGTAGTCAGAACGTTGAATTATGCGAGAAGGAAGCATTGAATAAGCAGTATTTTGGCATGAAATTGGATTTGACCACATGACAGGAACTCCTCCGCATGCTAAACTAATAGGTGAAACTTAATCAAGAAATCTGCATTGATGCAGGAGAGGTTCGAAACCATCCCTCTATAAAAAACTAGGGAGACAAGACAGTGTGCTTCTTAGTGCTGTCTTTTTTTGTGGGAATCTTTGGATCTCTTTCTTTATCAATAGGGAAAGGGGAAAGGAAATGGATAATCAAAATGCAGTTGTTGTTTTCAGCGGAGGTCAGGATAGTACGACATGCCTGTTTTGGGCGCTGAAGAAGTTCGATCATGTGGAGGTAGTGACATTTCAGTATGGACAGCGTCATATTGCGGAATTGGAATGCGCAAAAGAGATTTGTGCCAGATTAAACGTCCGTCAACATCAACTGGACATGGAATTGTTAAATCAATTGGCACCAAATGCCCTAACCCGTGAGAATATTAAAATCACCGATTATGAAGGAATGCCTTCAACGTTTGTGCCCGGGCGAAATTTATTGTTTTTATCTTTTGCCGCTATTCTAGGAAAACAACTAGGTGCCAAGCATATCATTACTGGCGTAAGTGAAACAGATTTCAGTGGTTATCCCGACTGCCGCGATAGTTTTATCAAGTCACTGAATGTCACGTTGAACTTGTCAATGGATGATCAGTTCGTCTTACACACACCTTTGATGTGGCAGGATAAGTCAGAGGTATGGGAATTAAGTGATCAGCTTGGTGCATTTGAGTTTGTTAAGGAGCATACGCTGACATGTTACAACGGAATCAAGGGAGAAGGCTGTGGGGAATGCCCATCCTGCAAACTCCGTCGTAATGGATTGGAGCAATATGAAATGCGTCGGAATGATGGGGTGGTAAAATGATTCAGCAAATTTATCCTGTTCCCGAACATAATTATGCGTTTGAACTGAATAAAGACTTTCACTTTTCCGCAGCCCATTATATTGCGGATGAGAATGCCGGGAATTGTCAGTATACCCACGGTCATACGTATTTTGCGAATATAACAATCGCTGGTGACACATTGGATTCCACAGGTTTTTTAATAGACTTTAAAACGATCAAAGATTTGATACATAAACGGTTTGATCACACCACATTGAATGAGGATTCAGCTTTTTCCAGTAATCAAGGTGCTTATTTTCCAACAACCGAGGTGGTAGCAAAAACAGTTTATGAGATTATCCAGACCCGTTTAGATACCTTGGAAAATAAACCTGTTTGCTTGCAGATTTTTTTGCGTGAGACCCCGTCAAGTTATTGCATCTATCGGCCTAAAGGGGGATCAGAACGATGAAAATACCTGTACTTGAAATTTTTGGTCCAACCATTCAGGGAGAAGGAATGGTGATTGGACAAAAAACTATGTTCGTTCGAACGGCAGGCTGTGATTATTCCTGTTCATGGTGTGATTCAAAATTTACCTGGGACGGGTCGGAAAAAGAAAAAATCAGGCTGATGGAGCCGGACGAAATTTGGCAGGAATTGAATGAGCAGACGGCTGGAAACTTTGCACATGTAACAATTTCGGGCGGCAATCCAGCTTTGCTTTCCGGGTTAGGTGCTTTTGTTGACCTACTACATGAAAACAAGATAAACATTGCGCTGGAAACACAAGGGAGCAGGTGGCAGCCGTGGTTCGCCAGCATTGACGAGTTAACTCTATCACCAAAGCCGCCCAGTTCCGGAATGAAAACTAATTTTTCCATCCTTGATGACATAATTGCTAAGCTGCAGGAAAAACAAAAAGGGTCATGCAGTTTAAAGATTGTTATTTTTGATTTGGCTGATTTAGCGTATGCGAAAGAAGTGCACTTTCGGTATCCGGATGTCCCCTTATTTTTACAGGTTGGCAATGACGATATCGAAAACGTGGATGATGATGGCCTTCTTCGTTATTTGTTGAATCGGTATGATTGGTTAGTGGATCAGGTAATGGACAGTCAGGAGTTGGTAAATGTTCGTGTGTTGCCACAGCTTCATACTTATTTATGGGGAAATAAACGGGGCGTGTGAATGGTGAATATATGCTAGTATCATCTACTTGGTGGAAAAACAGAAATGCGGACAGCTATGCCCGCATTCCTGTTTTTAATATTAATCCAGAAAAAACTACCTGTTTTTGGCTCTTCCATGTTTGAAAGTGGTCCAAGTGTCTATAGTTTTTTATTTGAATAGGTGAGTACTGTGTTGTGGTTGCTGACGTGTTTTTGGATCGATGTATGTTTTTGCGCTAGAAATAGCAATTGGCGCCTCTCCAAAGCCGGTCGCGATCAACTTTGTTTTGCCGTCATACGTATTAATATCGCCTACCGCATAGATTCCATCCATATTTGTTTCCATTCTGCTATTAACGACAATTGAGTTTTTTACAATATCAAGTCCCCAATCTTTAATTGGACCAAGCGAGGAAATGAAACCATAGTTGACAATTAGCGCATCAAGGTCGAGCGTTTCGGTTTCTTCACTTTTTGTTTTTTGAAGCATGATCTGTTGTATCGTTTCACCGTCCCCCACTAATTCAGCAGGAACATATGGCGTAAGAATGTGAACGGTTGAATTCATCAATTTATCCACACTGCTCTCATGGGCACGGAAGTTATGACGGCGATGAACGATACTGACATTTTTGGCAATCGACTCAAGTATTAGTGCCCAGTCAACCGCTGAATCACCACCTCCGCAAATAACAACATTCTGCCCTTGAAATTTGTTAAGGTCATCAACAAAATAATGCAGATTTTTCTGTTCATATTGATCCGCATTGTCTATTTTCAAGCGCCTGGGTTGAAATGCGCCGACACCCGCAGCTATAAGAACTGTTTTCGAATAATGAATACTCTCATCGGTAGCCAGTTCAAAAATACCGTCTTCATTCTTATGAATGTCCTGTACCGCTTGACCTAACACCACTGCAGGATCAAAGTAAAGAGCCTGTTTCTCTAATTCATCGACGAGATCTTGGCCACGCACACTAGGGATTCCGCCAATATCATATATATACTTTTCAGGATATAAAGCAGAGAGTTGTCCGCCGAGTTCAGGCATGCTTTCAATGATTTTAATGGACATTTGCCTCATACCTCCATAAAAAGCCGAAAACAATCCGGTAGGACCGCCTCCGATAATGGTTACGTCAAAAATGCTTTGGTCAGACATATGAATTCCTCCTGTTGGATTAATGTCCCGCAATTCTTCTCCTGCATCTAACAGCTACTTATCTAAACGACTGGAACCTTGATTAGCCGGCGGGATATCAGCATCTCTAATGGAATAACTTTTTTTATTGAACTTCTGCGTCTTATAACCCGGATGATCTTCCTTAAGCCATTTAAATAAAGATAACGTAACGATAATATAGATAAATAATATTGGAAAACCGGTTATGACTGCTAATGTTTGAAGTGCATCCAATCCATTGCCGTATAATAATATGACAGATACGGAACATAAAACGCCTCCCCAAAATAACCGAATCCACCTGGCCGGTTCTCTCACAGCTTTTGAATCAGCCAGCGAGACCGTTGAAAGCGTATAAGCAGCCGAATCAATCGTTGTAGCCAGGAAAATGAAACAAAAAACAATAAAGAACAGTAATAATAAGGTGCCGCCAATTGGAAGATTGTTGATCGTCGCAACGATGGCAGCGGGTGCTCCTTCCGCAGACATAATGTCCATAATTGGTACGATATTATTTAATTCATAATATAAACTGGTGTTTCCAAAAAATCCAAACGCAAGTAAGCATCCAACGGAACCGCCACCGCACATGGCAAGTACTAATCCTTTAATTGTCCGTCCCTTTGAGATTCTTGCGGTGAACATGGCCATATAGGAGGCAAACGCAAACCACCAGCCCCAATAAAATATTGTCCAATCTTGTGCAAAGGTGGATCCGCCAACAGCGTCCATAGGAAAACTCATGCGCATAAAATTATTTAACAGTAACCCAAGACTACCGACCATTTTATTAATGATAAATAGCGTTGGACCAAATACCAAAAATAAAAAGAGGAACAAAATATATAAATAAATGTTGATATCGCTAAGCACTTTTAACCCTTTTTGCAAACCAAAATATAGACTGCCTGAGAATATCAATGTCCAAACGAGGAGAATACCAACATCCAACCACAGTGATGGAGGAATAATCGTTACTTCGGAAATAGCCTCAGAAAGCATAGGAGTTCCTAAACCTAACGATGTTCCGACCCCTCCGACAATTCCAATCATAAAAAAAACGTCAATAGCTTTTCCTATCCATCCGTCAACCTTATCGCCAAGAACCCCCCGGCATGCTGAACTCAATTTTAAAGTTGGGATCTTCCGTACATGTACCGCATAAGCCAGCGCAATAGAAGGCAAACAATAGATCACAAACCCCATAAATCCCCAATGAAATATACCGTAAGTAGAGGCCCACTTAGCAGCTTCTGCACTATTTGGTTCGATACCAAAGGGGGGTGGTGAATTATAATAATGTGCCCATTCAATAAAACCCCAAAAAACAAGACTTGACCCCGCTGTCGCAGTAAACATCATGGCAATCCAACTCAAAACTGAAAACTCAGGTTTCGTATCTCCCAATTTAATATGTCCATATTTCCCAAACGCCAGATACAGTACAATTAGAAATACGATAAATGCCCCTAACAAATAAAAGGCTCCAAATTTTCCTGTAAGAAAATTTAATATCGTATTTAATAGCTGCGATCCTTTTTCTTGATTAATCAACACTGGGGCTATGATGAATGCGATAAGAGTTAGCGCTGAAAAAAAGACCGACTTACTAATTTTTGATTGTTCCAAAAGACTCCCCCCCATGTTTATAGTCCGGTCAATCGAAGCACTTTCATTACGCGAATAATAAAAATAAAGGAACCGTTGAGAGTATGGCTCAACGGTCTCAGGCTGTCTGCATCAATCACTTACGTCAAGCGCATCCAAAACCATATCCCGGAATTTATGCACGGCATGTTCGGTCGGTGAAAAGACGCCATGTTCAAATGCACGCGATTGCAAGCCGATTTGTTCACGTTCGACAAGTTCTACATCCTCGTTTCTAACTTGTTCAGCGAAGGCCACTTGCGTTTTCCGCTCTTCTGTCGGCTCTTCGTACTTTGAAAAATTGGTATAAACACCTAGTGTCGTCTCATGGTCAATTGGAATCATTTGAATGGTTGATAAGTTCCCTGGTCCGGGATAAATAGTCAACATTACATTCGGCCATATCCAATAAAAGCGGCCTTCCTGAACTTCAGCGCTGCCCATTGGTAAATCCAGCGCCTCTTTTCCTTTTTTCGTCTTCAGTTCTGATCCGTGTACACTGCAATTATTTCCATTAACGATGTGGTATTCGTCCAAATCCAATGTTGCCGAAAATCCAGGATGGGCAATTGGACAATGGTCGCATTCCAAGAAATTATCGATGAATGCTTTCCAATTACATTTGATGGTTCGTTTTTTAACGTCATTCACCTTCAATTCATCCAAAAAGTCAAATTGATTTAAATCCGTAAAGAAATCATCATAGGAATCCTCGAGTGATGGTGCGTTTGGATCCAAATTGACAAATACTAAAGACGATTTCGATGCAACTTGGATATGTCTTAACGAAAAGTCAGCAGGACAAAAACCCGGTACACCTTTAAAATTTGGCGCTTTATTCAATTCTCCGTTCAGATGAAACGTCCAACCGTGATAAGGACATTGTAAAATCTTCTTGTTTCCTGCTTCATTATCAATAAGTTTTGTCGCACGATGCGGACAGACATTATAAAACGCGTACAACTCGCCATCTTTACTCCTTGTAACAACAATTGGTTCACCGGCCACTTCTGCGGTGAAAAAGTCCCCGGGTTGACGAACATAACTTTCATGGCAAACATACTGCCACGACTTTGAAAAAATTTTTTCTTGCTCGGATTTTAAAATTTCCGGATCGGAATAAAAGCGATAAGGCAATGTTTGTGTGAGATTGTTCTCTGTGTTTGGGTTAGATTCATGTGATGGCATTCCAGTCACGCCCCTTTTGGTTAATATTTAAGCGCTTTCATAATTTGCTAAGCAAATATCATGCCAATACAAAAATGCTGTTTGCTCAACACTTTATGATTAAAATTGAGTTGCTTTACATTCGTGTTGAATTAAAAGCGGTTCAGTAATAATAAAATTATAAAAAGTAAAAATATATAGAAGATAAGGAACTGAATGTGCTACGATGAATAGTTACTACAACGGTACGTTCATTGTGCTTTGTGAGGCTTCTTATCCCTACGATTAAAAAAGAAACCAGAGGTGAGAGGATTGGCGAATGGATGGCATGGTGATGACTTTCTCGAAATCAATAAAGAAACACTTGAAAAAATAGTAAATCACTCCTCTGACGAAATTTTTGTGCTTGATGCAGACAAACGCATTGTTTTCGTCAATCAAAAGTGTGAAGAACATTACGGCGTAAAACCAGGTGACGTCGTAGGCAAAAACAATGCTGAGCTTGTTGAGAAAGGGTATTGGACTCCCTCTCTCGTTGACATCGTGTTTGAAAAAAAGCAACCCATTACCATACAACAATCCACATTTATTAAAAGTGAGCTAATAACCACAGCAGTGCCCATTTTAAATCGGGAAAATGACATTGAACTGGTTGTTTGTACATCACAAGAATTACAGCGATTCAAAACGTTAGAAATAACCAGCGAATCGATCTCTCAACAAAATAATGAACCAGAACACAATTTGATCTTTACTAGTGAAAAAATGAGGTATTTAATCAAACAAGCGAAAAAAGCTGCTGCCGTTAACTCTACGGTTCTTATTCAGGGGGAGTCAGGAACCGGGAAGGGATTGATTGCCAATCTGATTCATCAACAGAGCCACCGTCAAAACAATGAATTTCTAACCATCAACTGCGCAGCCATTCCCGAAGATTTACTGGAATCGGAATTGTTTGGTTACACATCTGGTGCTTTTACAGGTGCTAGAAATACTGGTAAAAAAGGGTTGATCGAATCTGCTAATCACGGCACCGTATTCCTTGATGAAATCGGTGATATGCCATTAAAACTGCAACCCAAACTATTGCAGCTTATCCAAGACCAGGAATTTATACCGGTTGGCGGACATGAAACAAAGAAAGTGGATGTCCGCATACTTGCGGCAACCAATAATAAACTTGATCAGCTTGTGGCGGAAAGAAAGTTTAGAGAAGATTTATATTACCGTTTAAATGTGATCGAATTGGAAGTCCCGTCTTTAAGGGAGAGGCCGGAAGATATCACCCCGCTCATTCATTACTTTCTGAACATATTTAATAAAAAGCATAAAGGCAGTCGATTAATTTCGAACGAGGCTATGAATCTGTTATCCAGTTATTCATGGCCAGGAAATATCAGACAGCTACAAAACATTATCGAACGATCGGTTATCATGGCTGAATCGATTATCCGAACGGAGGATTTACCCCCGTTCATCCGACATCATCAGCATCCGATGGTGCAAGCCCCTGTCCTTTATCACTTGGACCAGGCCCTTGAGGAAATCGAAAAAGATATGGTATTAAGATCCTATCAGCGATACACAAGTACAAGAAAGGTGGCAAGTGATTTAGGAATCAGCCAGACACGAGCGTCAAAATTAATCAATAAATACAAAGGATACTTGTCGACTTAGAGGGGCAAAAAGCTCTTCTTTTATATGAACGGTTTTTCAAGCCAAGCGCTACAGTGTAAGCCGAGAGATCGCAGGTATTTTGCCAGTTCAATAATTTTCTTGATTAATGATTGATTGATCATTCCCTTTACATTAAGGTGGATATTTGGATGGTCGGAAAGACTCTTTTTTCGATGGTAGTTATAGACTATATGCACTGCGATTTAATAGAAAAGGCTTCTGTCCAATCTGGACGGAAGCCTTTTCCTCTTAGTCAATATTCCGGTACAATCCAACGACTTTACCCAATATCGTTACATTATGATAAATGAGCGGATCCATCGTTGCATTTTCCGGCTGCAGCCGAACGTGATCTTTTTCCTTGAAAAACCGTTTGACGGTCGCTTCATCTTCATCTGTCATGGCAACAACTATATCCCCGTTCTGCGCATCATTCTGCTGTCTGACAATAACCATATCGCCATCAAGTATTCCAGCTTCTATCATACTTTCTCCTTCAATGATAAGGACAAACAGATTTTCTTCAGTGCTGCCAGAAACGGATCCCGGCAGCGGCACAAATTGTTCAATGTTTTCCACTGCAGTGATAGGGAGGCCTGCCGTTACTTTGCCGATAACAGGTGCATACCGTGCCTCCTCTCTTGGTATGTGGCTTTCATCAGACAAATCCAAGACCTCTATTGCTCTAGGCTTTGTGGGGTCCCGCCTAATATATCCTTTGCTCTCCAGCCTTGCTAAATGACCGTGAACCGTCGAGCTTGATGCGAGTCCCACTGCCTCAGCAATCTCCCTTACAGAGGGAGGGTAGCCCTTCTCATTTACCCGTTCTTTTATAAAGTCCAGAATCGCTTCTTGCCTTTTGGAGAGTTTTGTCATCTATTAAACACCTCATGAATAGGATTTATTACTAGAAGTTTAGCATGGTCAGCAAGAAAATGCAAACATTCGTTCGAAAAACAGTTGACAAGATCGTACGTTCGTATATAATGGTAAACAAAAGCGAACAAAAGTTCTTGCGTGCGAAAGGAGCAGATTTAAATGTTTGAAAAAATGACGAAAACAGATGTATTTTATCTGGTGGCATTCACCTTTGCATTAGGCTTTTTATACGTCGCTTTAATAACGAGTGCATAATACCAGAAGGGGACTTCGAATTGAAAGCAATCATATACTGCCGTGTCAGCACAGATAAATCAGCACAGGAAACATCACTAAACCGTCAAAAAGAGGAATTGATACAGCTTGCCGGACGCTATGATTTTGAAATTAGTGATCATATTGAGGAGCAAGCCAGCGGATATGAAATAGATCGAGACGGCGTTTTTAAAATGCTTGATTATTTTGCATCAGGCAGGGCTGACAGTCTGCTTATCCAGGATGAAACAAGACTTGGACGGGGGAATACTAAAATCGCTCTGTTCCATCAGCTGCAAAAAATGGGGGTCAGCATTTATACTGCGTTGCATGATGGGGAACTGGAATTGTCTGAATCGGATTCCATGGTCCTGCAAATTGTAGGCATAGTAGAAGAATACCAGCGAAAAATCCATAACGCCAAAATCAGACGAGGTATGAAGAAAGCGGTTGACAGCGGGTTTGACCCAAGCCAAAATTTGACAAACCGTGATAAGGCACCCGGAAAGGACCGTAAACAATTTCCGATAGAAGAGGTAGTTCGTTTAAGAAAGAATAATATGACGTTTGAAGAAATTGCCCAAACCCTAAAAGGCTTGGGGCATCCGGTATCTAAAGCAACCGTCCATCGAAGATATCAGGAATATCAAAAAACTTGATAATAGCTTCGGGGGAGCGTAATATGACATAATAGGAACAGCATCGTTGTCCCTATTTTTATTTTTTATTGGCTCCAGGAGGTTTAACATGATATCAAAAGAAAAACTGGAACGCATAAATGAGCTGGCGAAAAAGTCTAAAGAGGAAGGTCTGACAGTAAAAGAGCAGACCGAACAAAAAGCTTTGCGGGAAGAATATTTGCAAAATGTGCGAAAGTCGTTTAAAAATCAGCTAAAATCCATGACCGTGAAAGATCCTGAAGGCAATGATGTTACACCTAGGAAAGTCCGGGATATGCAAGAGAGAAATAAAAAAAATTAAAACGCTGTATTCATGCTTGTTGCAGAACTAGTTTCGTTATAGAATTAGGAAGGATATAAAAATCACGAATGGAAAGGGGTATCACTTTGTCGCAATATACTGAGCAGCTATCGATCAATACAATCCGAACACTGGCAATTGATGCGATTGAAAATGCAAATTCCGGTCATCCCGGCCTGCCAATGGGGGCCGCACCAATGGCATATACATTATGGACCGATTTTATGACCCATAACCCTAAAAACGCCAGCTGGTTTAACCGGGATCGTTTTGTTCTGTCAGCAGGTCATGGCTCGATGCTTCTGTATGGGCTCCTGCACCTGTCCGGCTACAATGTAACGATGGATGATCTGAAATCTTTCCGCCAGTGGGGATCCATAACCCCAGGGCATCCGGAAGTGCACCATACAGATGGCGTGGAGGCTACAACTGGACCACTTGGACAGGGAATCGCCATGTCGGTTGGAATGGCTATGGCTGAAGCACATCTGGCGGCAACATACAATAAACAAGACTTTTCTATTATTGACCACCATACATATGCACTTGTGAGCGATGGTGACCTGATGGAGGGAATTTCTCATGAGGCGGCTTCATTGGCAGGTCACTTGGGGCTTGGCAAGTTAATTGCTTTGTATGACTCCAACGATATTTCGCTGGACGGAGAGTTGAACCGTGCGTTCTCCGACAATACAGAAGAGCGTTTCAAGGCATATGGATGGCAGGTATTACGGGTGGAAGACGGCAATGACCTGAATGAAATTCGAAATGCGATTACAAAGGCTAAAGAAAATACACAACAGCCTACATTAATTGAAGTAAAAACAGTCATTGGATATGGATCACCTAACAAATCCGCTTCGGCAGCGTCCCACGGGGCTCCGCTCGGTGAAGATGAGGTGAAATTAACGAAAGAGCATTATGAGTGGTCTCATGATGCATTCCATGTTCCAGATGAAGTATATAAGGATTTCCAGGCTAAAACAGAAACAAAAGGTGCTAAGGCTGAAGAGAACTGGAGCAGCTTATTTGAAAGCTATAAGGAAAAATATCCTGAAGCAGGTGCTGAACTTGAACGTGCAATAAATGGGGAGTTGCCTGAAGACTGGGATAAAAATCTCCCTGTATATAGCACGGAAGAGGATGCAAAAGCAACACGTGCTACCTCCGGTGAAGTCCTGAATGAAATTTCGAAGTCCGTCCCGTACTTTTTTGGCGGGAGTGCAGACCTCGCAGGGTCCAACAAAACCACTGTCAAAGAAAAAGAGGACTTCTCCCGTAAAAATCATGCTGGCAAAAATATCTGGTTCGGTGTCCGAGAATTTGCAATGGCTGCTGCAGTCAATGGCATGGCACTCCACGGCGGAGTTAAGCCATATGCAGGCACATTTTTCGTGTTTAGTGACTACTTGCGCCCGGCATTGCGGCTCTCAGCCATTATGAACAACCCAGTCACCTATGTCTTTACACATGATTCCATTGCTGTCGGAGAGGATGGCCCAACCCATGAGCCAATTGAACAGCTCCCATCTCTTAGGGCAATGCCAGGTCTGTCGCTCATCCGCCCGGCTGATGGCAATGAAGTGCAGGCTGCATGGCGATTGGCACTGGAATCGAATGATAAGCCAACTGCCCTTGTACTGACAAGACAAGGTGTACCTGTACTTGAAGGAACAAAGGACCAGGCATATGAAGGTGTCAAAAAAGGCGCCTATACAGTAAGCAAATCAGAAAAAGACACCCCTGATGCACTGCTGCTGGCGTCGGGTTCAGAGGTACAACTTGCTGTCAGGGCCAAAGAGGCGCTAAAGGAGAAAAATATTGATGTGAGCGTCGTCAGTATGCCATCATGGGACAGGTTTAATCAGCAGGATCGTTCGTATAAAGACAGTGTTCTCCCTCCTGACGTGAAGAAGCGACTTGCAATTGAAATGGCTGCTCCATTCGGCTGGGAAAGATATACAGGCGATGAAGGCGATATATTGGCCATCGATCAGTTCGGAGCCTCAGCTAAAGGTTCTAAAGTTGTGGAAGAATATGGATTCACTGTTAACAACGTCGTGAAGCGGGTAGAAGCACTTCTCGGCTGAATGATTATGACAAAAGTGACTTCCTTTACAGGGAGGTCACTTTTTTGTGCGACGGGCAGTCGCACCTAGTGTAGATTACTACACTGAACTAACTTTTAAAGGATTGGAGTA
>NZ_JBHUNA010000022.1:0-78188 GCF_042685205.1 Lentibacillus juripiscarius | reverse complement strand
TCTAATCCTTTAAAAGTTAGTTCAGTGTAGTAATCTACACTAGGTGCGACTGCCCGTCGCACAAAAAAGAGCCCGCCAAAGCGAGCTCTTGTATCTATCATCATTTCCAATCAGCCGATGGAACCTTCCATTTCCATTTTAATCAAACGGTTCATTTCAACTGCATACTCCATTGGAAGTTCTTTCGTGAACGGCTCAATGAAGCCCATAACAATCATTTCCGTCGCTTCTTCTTCTCCTAGACCTCTGCTCATCAGGTAGAAGAGCTGCTCTTCGGAAACTTTGGAAACTTTGGCTTCGTGTTCTAACGAAATATTGTCGTTGTTGATTTCGTTGTATGGAATGGTGTCTGATGTCGACTCATTGTCCATAATCAACGTATCACATTCAATGTTGGAGCGGGCGCCGGTTGCTTTCCGTCCGAAGTGAACGATACCGCGGTATGTCACTTTCCCGCCTTGTTTAGAAATCGACTTGGAAACAATACTGGACGACGTATTCGGTGCCAGGTGATGCATTTTTGCACCCGCATCCTGATGTTGGCCACGGCCAGCAATTGCAATTGATAATGTATTGCCGCGTGCACCTTCGCCTCTCAATAGGATAGATGGATATTTCATCGTCAGCTTCGAACCAATGTTTCCGTCAATCCATTCCATGGTTGCATTCGCATCCGCTGTTGCACGTTTGGTCACCAGGTTATAAACGTTATTCGCCCAGTTTTGAATGGTTGTGTAACGGCAGTATGCGTCTTTATGAACAAAGATTTCAACAACAGCACTGTGCAGTGAATTCGTTGTATAAACTGGTGCTGTACAGCCTTCCACATAGTGGACCGATGATCCTTCGTCAGCGATAATCAGCGTACGTTCGAACTGTCCCATGTTTTCCGAGTTAATCCGGAAGTATGCCTGCAGTGGTGTTTTCGCTTCAACGCCCTTCGGAACATAGATGAACGATCCCCCGGACCAGACTGCCGAGTTCAGCGCAGCAAATTTATTGTCAGACGGCGGGATAACTTTGCCGAAATATTGTTTGAAAATATCTTCGTTTTCTTTCAGCGCCGAATCCGTATCCTTGAAGATAATGCCGAGTTCTTCCAAATCCTCTTTCAGGTTATGGTAGACAACTTCGGATTCATACTGTGCAGATACACCAGCAAGATATTTCTGCTCTGCTTCAGGGATTCCCAGTTTATCAAATGTCTGTTTGATTTCATCCGGTACTTCATCCCACGTTTTCTCTGTTTTTTCGGATGGTTTAACATAGTAGACAATTTCGTCAAAATCAAGCTCGGAAAGATCTCCGCCCCATTGCGGCATTGGCATTTTATAAAAATGTTCCAACGCTTTCAGACGATAGTCAAGCATCCATTGCGGTTCTTCTTTCATTCTTGAAATTTCTTCCACAATTTCACGTGTCAACCCTCTACCAGAACGAAATACCGAAACGTCTTTATCATGAAAGCCATACTTATACTCTTCCATTTCTGGCATTTGTTTTGCCATGAAAATACCTCCTTTAAAAGTGTACAGGTCTTCCGGCTCCAAACTGCTCCGGCTTCAGCTGCCACTGTTTACCGCACTGACAGCGACCTGTTTATTAAGCATGAACTGCTTATTACTCCTGAACACCTTTTTCCATTGCCTTCCAAGCAAGGGTTGCACATTTTATCCTGGCCGGAAATTGGGAGACACCCTGCAATGCTTCCACATCTCCCATTTCCAGCTCTTCTGTGTCAACATCTTCACCAAGCATCATTTCCGAAAAAGCTTTCGACATTTTCAATGCGTCATCAAGCTTTTTCCCCCTGATGGCCTGGGTCATCATGGATGCGGACGACA
The DNA here is from genome assembly GCF_042685205.1 of Lentibacillus juripiscarius. Lineage (NCBI taxonomy): Bacteria > Bacillati > Bacillota > Bacilli > Caryophanales > Bacillaceae > Lentibacillus > Lentibacillus juripiscarius. The sequence goes on along the minus strand of NZ_JBHUNA010000022.1, from coordinate 76,344 downwards.
TGCTGATGGAACATCCTTCACCTGTGAATTTAGCATCCTGGACAATGCCATCATTGACCTGCAGCTGCAGCTGAATCCGATCACCGCAAGTCGGATTATTCATATCGACTGTCAGCGCATCACCATCAACTTCCCCCTTGTTTCTCGGGTTTTTATAATGGTCCATTATGACTTGTCTGTATAGTGTATCAAGATTATTAAAAGACATCACCGAAAAACTCCTTCGTTTTCAAAAGTCCATCGGCCAGCCGGTCAACGTCTTCTTCCGTATTGTACAAATAAAAACTTGCCCGGGCTGTTGCTGTCACATTCAGCCACTTCATGAGCGGCTGTGCACAGTGATGGCCGGCTCGGACTGCAATACCATCTGCATCCAATACCGTTGCAAGGTCATGCGGATGGACATCATCCAGATTGAATGTGACCAGTGCTGCTCGTTTTTCCGGCCCATAAATGGTTATATCATCTATTGTACGTAATTTTTCCATTGCATAGTCAGCCAATTTTTGTTCATGTTCCAGTATATTATTCATTCCAACGTCATTCAAGAAGTCAATGGCTGCACCTAAACCGACGGCACCGGCAATAATCGGTGTGCCTCCTTCAAATTTCCAGGGCAATTCCTTCCAGGTGGAATCATAAAGGTCCACAAAATCAATCATTTCTCCGCCGAACTCAACAGGTTCCATCGTTTCAAGATGTTCCTTTTTGCCATATAAGACTCCTATTCCTGTCGGGGCACACATCTTATGGCCAGAAAAGGCATAAAAGTCGCAATCCAAGTCGTTCACATCAACCTTCATATGTGGTGCACCCTGCGCGCCGTCAACAACAACGACTGCCCCATGGTCATGGGCAATTTTCGCCATTTCTTTCACAGGATTAACAGTGCCCAACACGTTTGATACATGGGTAACGGCTACTATTTTCGTATTTGATGTTACTGTTGTCCGCACATCCTCCAGTGAAATGGTGCCATCATCCTGCAGTGGAATATATTTCAAAGTTGCGCCACATGCTTTTGCTGCCTGCTGCCAGGGAATGAGGTTGCTGTGATGTTCCATTGGATTAATCACAACTTCATCCCCTTCTTGCAGGTTGGCACGCGCATAACTGTATGCAATCGTGTTAATTGATGTCGTTGTCCCGCGAGTGAAAATGATTTCAGCTGTACTGTTTGCGTTTAAAAATGCACGCACTTTTTCTCTGGCACCTTCATACTGATCGGTGGCTCGTGAACCTAATGTGTGCACACCGCGATGCACATTGGAATTGGCCGTTTTGTAGTAAGTGTCGACAGCATCGATCACTTTCTTCGGTTTTTGGGATGTTGCAGATGAATCCAAGTATACTAATGGATGCCCATTGATTTCCTCACCTAAAATCGGGAATTCTCGCCTAATGGCTTTCACATCCATTAGTATACCTTCCTTTCAATTACCTGGGACAGCTGGTTTTTCACGGATTCAATCGGCAATTGCTTTACAACCGGTGCAAGGAAACCGTGAATGACTAGACGTTCCGCTTCTGTTTGGGTAATGCCGCGGCTCATCAGGTAGTATAGCTGCAGCGGATCAACACGCCCGACGGATGCTGCGTGACCCGCCGTCACATCATCTTCGTCAATCAGAAGTATCGGATTGGCGTCACCGCGCGCTTTTTCACTCAACATCAATACACGTGATTCCTGCTCGGCGTTTGATTTGGTTGCCCCATGTTCAATTTTTCCGATCCCGTTGAAAATGGATGATGCTTTATCTTTCATAACTCCATGTTGCAGGATATGCCCTTCCGACTCTTTGCCGAAGTGGACAATTTTCGCTGTGAAGTTCTGTGTCTGCTTACCGCGGCCAACAGAAACTGTCTTGGCGTTGGAAACAGAATTGTCCCCAATCAGATGGGTGATGTTTTCCGATACCGTATTACCGTCATTCATTTGGCCCAGTGCCCATTCGATATGGGCGTCCCGATATGCGACACCGCGGCGATTGACATAAGTGGTTGTACCTGCTGCGAAGTTATCCACACCGCCAAAGGAGATTTGCGCATTGTTGTGGGCAATCACTTCGGTGACGATGTTGGATACCGTTTCCTGCTCCTCGTTTTGGGAGATATAGTTTTCCACGTATGTCATCGAACTGTTCTCTTCTGCAACCACAAGTACGTGGTTGAACATTGCTGTTTCCGGATCTTCCTGCCAGAAAATAACCTGGAGTGGTTCCTCGAGCTGTACATTCTTAGGTACGTATACAAACACGCCGCCATTCATTAAGGCTGCATGCAATGCTGTAAGCCGGTGCTCATCAACCGAAACCGCATCTTTCATGTAATAGCGTTTAACCAGATCGCTATGTTCACGTAGTGCGGTGAAAATGTCGGTGAAAATAACACCTTTATCCTTCAATTCCTGTTTCAGTGACTCAAAAGCAACCATATGGTTCCGCTGAATGAGCAAGTTTTCAGGTGCATTTTCGACATCAAGGAATTCCTGAATGTCTTCTGGCAATTTATCTAATGATGCTATTTTTTCAGCTTCGGCTGCATCATGTTTAAAATTGCTGAAATTCCACTTGCCTATTTTTGTCTTATCCGGTTTCGGCAGTTCCAGGGCATCCGCTTGCTCTAAAGCTTGAAGGCGTAACTCCCGCATCCAATCAGGTTCGCTTTTTTCCTGTGAAAACTGGCTGATGTATTCCTTATCGTATGGCAGCTTTGTGTCAACAGTCATATTACCCCTCCTAGCTTATTAGACTTCCTGCTCTTGAGTTTCTTCTTCGATTCCCAGTTCTTCTTTAATCCAGTCGTAGCCTTCCGATTCAAGGCGCTGTGCAAGTTCCGGTCCTCCTGATTTGACAACACGACCTTGCATCATAACGTGTACTTTATCCGGTGTAATATAGTTGAGCAAGCGCTGATAGTGTGTAATAATCAGGCAGCCAAATTGTTCATCACGCAGTTTGTTAATTCCTTTGGAAACAACTTTAAGTGCGTCAATATCCAGTCCGGAGTCAATTTCATCGAGAATGGCAATTTCCGGTTTGAGAAGCATCAATTGAAGAATCTCGTTACGTTTTTTCTCACCACCGGAGAATCCTTCGTTCAGGTAGCGCTGTGCCATGTTTTTGTCTATTTCAAGGTAGTCAAGTACTTCATCCATTTCTTTAATGAACTTCATGAGAGAAATTTCATTGCCTTCCCCGCGGCGTGCATTAATGGATGAACGGAGAAAGTCAGATGTGGTTACACCGCTGATTTCACTTGGGTATTGCATGCCAAGGAAAAGCCCTGCACGTGCACGTTCATCAACTTCCATCTCCAGCACGTCTTCACCATCAAGGTGAACACTGCCTTCAGTAATTTCAAAGCTTGGATGACCCATAATCGCTGATGCGAGTGTGGATTTCCCTGTGCCATTTGGTCCCATTACCGCATGGAACTCGCCACCATTTATCGTAAGGTTTACACCTTTTAAAATCTCGTTCCCTTCAATCTCAACATGAAGATTTTTAATCTCTAGTGTTGATCCAGCCATGTCGATACCTCCAATTACTGTTATATTTGCTTATTGATCTATAATGGATAAGACATCCATTCTCAATTTATTCTCATTATAATCTTAAATCATTTCAAATGTAATATCAACTGTAAGAGGCTGTTCTGCCGGAAAATTTCTGATGATGCGGCAGCGATTATTTCCCTTCAATAGCTTTATTAGCATTTGTAAGATTATCTTATATACACATTAGTAGGTTACAACCATTTCTGCAAGGGGAAGAATTCAAAGAAAACTCAAAGAAAACCTAACCACTTTAAAACGCCCCACTGCATGTGGAATGGCAGTGGGGTTATTTTTGTCTAAGAATGTGAATAATCCGTCTGGAGCCATGCCCGGTTATCTTTCAGCATGGCTTCCGCTTTTGTCAGCTGTTCCTCTACACTTTGCCGTGCAGTTCCACCTGTCGATCGGCGGGCATTGACAATGGTTTCCGGATCCAATGCATCAAAAATATCCTCCTCAATAAGGTCCGAAAAGGTTTGAAATTCATCAAGTGTCAGATCCTGCAAATAGTTGTGATGGTTAATGCAGTGCAGGACGATTCTGCCGACGGTTTCATGGGAGTGTCTGAATGGCATTCCTTTAGCTGTCAGATAATCAGCCAAATCTGTCGCATTGGAATAGTCCGCTCTTACCGCCTGATACATAGATTCTTTTTTTACATGCATCGTTTCAATCATTGGGGCAAATAGTGCAAGTGCTCCTCGCAACGTCTCTGCTGCATCCAACATGCCTTCCTTATCTTCCTGCATATCCTTGTTGTACGCAAGGGGGAGGCCCTTAAGCATGGTCAACATTCCATGCAGGTGGCCATAGACACGACCTGTTTTGCCGCGGACAAGCTCGGGCACATCCGGATTTTTCTTTTGGGGCATCATACTGCTCCCTGTGCAGAATGCATCATCAAGTTCAATAAAGTTAAATTCAGCACTGGACCATTGCACTAGCTCTTCGGACATCCTGGACAAATGCATAGCAATAAGCGATGCATCGGATAAAAATTCCACGACAAAATCACGGTCGCTGACAGCATCAAGGCTATTTTCACAAATACCATCGAAGTGCAGTTCCTTTGCAACGTACTCCCTGTCAATTGAGAAAGTCGTCCCTGCCAGTGCACCTGCTCCAAGGGGCAGCTTATTGATCCGCTTAAAACTGTCCTTGAGCCGTTCTGCATCCCGCTGGAACATAAATACATACGCAAGCATATGATGTGCAAACAGGACAGGCTGTGCCCGCTGCAGGTGCGTATAACCTGGGAGGACTGTGTCCAGATTGGCTTCGGCTTGCTTGCACAAGGATGCTTGGACTTCTGTCAGCAAACGGATCAGGTCGGCAACTGTATCGCGTAAATATAAACGCATATCCAGTGCCACCTGGTCGTTCCTGCTTCTTCCCGTGTGTAGCTTTCCGCCAACAGTGCCAATTTCATTGATAAGCAGTTTTTCCACATTCATATGGATATCTTCATACTCCTGCTGCAGTGCGGCTTCCCCATTTTCAATGGAAGCCGCCACTTTTTGCAGTCCGTCCGAAATTCTATCAGCATCCTGTACAGGGATAATACCGCACGCCTTGAGCATTTTCACATGTGCCAGACTCCCCTGGATATCATATTGTGCCAGTTTCTTATCAAACTGGATGGATGCTGTATATTCTTCCACTAACTGATTCGTTGGTTTCGTGAATCGTCCACCCCATAGTTTCATTGATTCAATGTTTCCTTTGCGGACATATCTGTTTTAAGTTCGGTCTCCGTTTTATCATTAGGGGCAGACTCATTGACGGATGAGTGAACCTTTGTCGGCAGTCCCCACAACTTAATGAACCCAGTGGCTGCTTCATGGTCAAACGCATCATCGGCATTATAGGTTGCTAGATCGAAGTCATAAAGTGATTGGGCGGACTGACGGCCGATTGGGAAAACATGACCTTTGAACAATTTCATCTTGACGGTTCCTGTCACAAACTGCTGGGTTTCTTCAATAAATGCTTTGAGCGCATTTGTTAAAGGGGAGTACCATAAACCGTCATAAACCATCTGCGCAAATTTCTGCTCGACAGCCGGTTTGAAATGGGCCGTTTCACGTGTCAACGTCAATGATTCCAGTTCCTGATGGGCACCCAGAAGGACCGCGGCTGCAGGTGCTTCATAGATTTCCCTCGACTTGATACCGACAAGGCGGTTTTCCACATGGTCAATACGTCCCACACCGTGTTTCCCAGCAATTCCATTTAATGTGGTTATCAATTCTGCAAGTGGCAGTTCCGTGCCATTCAGGGAAGTCGGTTTCCCTTGACTGAAGTTAACCTCCACAACTTCCGGCTCATCCGGGGCCTCCTCTACCGGATCGCTCGTCAGGCCGTATGCATCTTTTGGAGGTTCTTCCCAAGGATCCTCCAATATGCCGCATTCATTACTGCGGCCCCACAGATTTTCATCAATACTGTATGGACTGTCCACGTTGACCGGGACTGGAATCTGATGCTCTTTAGCAAAGGCAATTTCCTCTTCTCTGGACATGGACCATTCTCGAACCGGGGCGACAACATGAAGGTTCGGGTTCAGCCCGGAGAAGGCAACATCAAATCTGACCTGGTCGTTCCCTTTTCCGGTACAGCCATGTGCAACAGCTGATGCCCCTTCTTTTTCAGCGATATCCACGAGAATTTTAGATATGAGTGGTCTTGATAATGCTGAAATCAACGGATATTTTCCTTCATATAAAAGGTTGGCCTGCAGTGCCGGCAGTACATATTCATCGGCGAATAATGACTTGGCATCCACTACATACGACTTAACAGCGCCAACATCCAATGCTTTTGTCTTTACCGATTCCAGATCTTTGCCTTCCCCTACGTCCAATGCTATAGCAATCACATCGTAATTATACTGATCCTGGAGCCATTTAACCGCGACGGACGTGTCAAGGCCTCCTGAGTATGCAAGCACAATTTTTTCTTTTTCCATCATAAATTCCCCTCTCGTTTTGATTTTTAGTTTATTTACCGGCTTTTCGCCTTAGCCCATTAATGCGGTCATTAGTGCCTTTTGGGCATGAAGTCTGTTTTCAGCTTGCTGAAAGACGACTGATTGGCTTCCGTCAATAATATCTGCGGTAACCTCTTCCCCTCTGTGGGCTGGCAGGCAATGCATGAAAATAGCATCCTGTTTTGCTGAAGAAAATAGTTTCCTATTCACCTGAAAACCGGCAAACGCCCTGTTGCGCGCTATTTGTTCCTTTTCTTGCCCCATGCTCGCCCAGACATCTGTATAAACGATATCTGCCTGCCTTACAGCCTTATTCGGATCTGTTGTCAGTTCCACACAGCCACCTGTCACACTAGCGGTAGCAGCTGCTTGCTCTGTAACGTCCGGTTCTGGCTCATATCCTTCAGGTGTGGCAATACTGATGGTCATTCCAGTCATTGCTGCACCAGCCAGCAGTGAATGAGTCATGTTGTTGCCATCGCCAATATAAGCAAGTTTCTGACCACTCCAGCCGCCTTTTGCCTCGCGAATAGTCAATAGGTCTGCCAGCACTTGGCAAGGATGACAATAGTCAGTAAGTCCATTGATCACCGGAACAGTTGCATGCTGAGCCAATGTTTCCACCGATTCATGGCCAAATGTGCGAATCATGATGCCATCAAGGTAGCCGGACAATACTTTGGCTGTATCCGAGATGCTTTCCCCTCTGCCCAGCTGCAGATCATTTCCGTCTAGAAATATACCAGTTCCTCCGAGCTGAAAAATTCCTGTCTCAAAGGAGATGCGAGTTCTCGTTGACGGTTTTTCGAACAGCATACCAAGTGTTCTTCCTTTTAATGGCTGTTCTGTGACACCTGCTTTATGCAGTGTCTTCATCTCATCAGCTAAATCTACAAGGTATACCAGTTCCTCACTGCTCAAGTCATGGAGCGACAGAAAATCTCTCCCTTTCAGCTGCTGTTGGACATTGCCTTGTTTAACTCCCGGACCCATTCACACCACCTGCTCTTTCCTTTTATTCAAATGCCGGACAGCACTCATATAGGCATCGATCGTCTGCGGTGCTTCAGCTGGCTCAAATGAAGCCTGCAAATGCGCCTGCAACGTTTCCATCGAAGTGAAGCATGCGATGCCACTGGCCAGTGCCTCTGACCGTAGTTTCATATGATCATCCAATGTGAACTGTTTTTGTGTATCACAAACGAATGCAAATTCCCCGTCCGCACACCGTGCTTGCGCTTCCGATACACTTGCCATTTCCTTAGCGTGCAGCCCTTGTTTCCTGATCATTTCGGCTGTTGTCCGGTCTGCTAGGATGCTGACCCCGAGCTCGGACAACCATTCCACTAATTTCACGGGCAAGCCGTCTCCTGATGGGTCCAGGGAAAAATAGACAGATTCGCCGTTTTCAAGCTTTAAAAGAGTGCCTTCCGACCAGCCACAAGCCTTCCGCATCGCCTGCTTAACCGTTGAACCGATTCCAATTGCCTCACCGGTCGATTGCATTTCGGGTCCAAGATATGGATCAACACCAGGCAACTTAGATGAAGAAAAAACGGGCATCTTCACGGCGTAAAATGGAATTTCCTTATGCAAACCGAGTTCCCAGGACTGTTTATTTAATGGTTCCCCCATCTGTACACTTGTTGCCAGATCAATGAGCGGCACCCCCGTCGTTTTACTAGCAATCGGAACAGTACGTGATGATCGTGGGTTCACCTCAAGCACATACATTTCCTGTTCATCCTCACTGAGGACAAATTGTATGTTAATCATCCCCTTGATATTCAGCTCCGCGGAAATGGATTTGGTATATGTCTCCATCTGGCGCTTCTGCTGTTCCGTCAAATCCGGAGCCGGAAAAACAGTGATACTGTCACCAGAGTGGACCCCTGCCCGTTCCACATGCTGAAAGATACCAGGAATCAAAACCTCTGAACCATCACAGACAGCATCTATTTCAAATTCACGGCCCGGAATAAAACGATCAATTAGGAGCGGAAAACTACTGGTGTCAGGTGCGCTTTTATTCAGTTCACTAAGATATGCCATCAACTCCGATTCGTTTTGCAATACAGTCATTCCCTTGCCACCGATTACATACGAAGGACGCACCAATACCGGATAACCAATCCCATTCGCTGCTGCAGCCGCATCAGTTCCGTTCATGACTGTTTCGCCGGGAATATGCGGTATGTCCAGCTTTTTGAGTAGCTGGTAAAACTGCTCCCGGTCCTCACTTGCAGCGATGGATGCCAGTGATGTTCCATACACATGAACACCTTCTGCATGAAGATCTTGAGCAAGGTTTATGGCTGTCTGCCCGCCGAACTGCACCATGACACCGTCCGCGTTCTCCTTTTTGACAACAGACAAAACATCTTCAGTCGTCAGTGGTTCCATATAAAGGTGATCCGCTATAGCCCAGTCGGTACTGACCGTTTCCGGATTATTGTTGATAACAACGGCATGGGCACCTTGCTCCTGAAGTGATTTCACGGCTTGCACGGAGCAGTAATCAAACTCAATACCCTGGCCAATTCGGATAGGGCCTGCCCCCAATACAACAATCGTTTTTCCTTTCAGCGGGATCGCTTCATCCGTTTCGTTCCAGCTGCTATAGTAAAATGGCTTTCCTGCCTGATTTGCACCGGCCGTTTTGTAGCCGGGATGAATCCCAAGCTCCTCCAGGCAGTTACGCATAACCGACGTTTTTCTCTCAAACAGGGAAGCCAGGAACGCATTGGAAAAGCCTAGTGTTTTGACTTCCTTCCATTCATCTTTTGAAACAGCAGTACAATCTGCTGCAGCTAATCTTTTCTCCACAGAAATGAGATTTGCCATTTCGTTCAAGAAAAACGGTTGAATACCAGTTAATTCGTGGACACGGGCTATCCCGAATCCGCGCCTGAATGCCTCTATTACAGTAAACAACCGTTGATCAGTCGCGTCTGTCAATGATTTTTCAATTGTCTCATCAGTCCAGTCTGTCAAAAATGGAAAATGATTGGTTTGCATATCCAGTGACCGGACGGCTTTCATCAATGCTTCCGAAAAACTATGTGCCAGCGCCAATACTTCTCCCGTTGCTTTCATTTGCGTTCCAAGAAGACGATCAGCTTTCTTAAATTTATCAAACGGCCAGCGCGGGATTTTTACAGCCGTATAATCGATGGACGGCTCCAATCTGGAAAGCGCCGTTGCATTACCTGGAATCGTCAGTTCATTCAGCTGATAGCCTAACGCCAATTTGGTCGCAATTGTCGCTATTGGGTAGCCTGTTGCCTTGGAAGCAAGTGCACTGGAACGGCTCACTCGAGGATTAACCTCAATAATCACATAATCGCCACCGGATGGTTTAACAGCAAATTGGATATTGCACGCACCAACAATTCCCAGTTCGTCAATGACTTTACAAGAAGCATCACGGAGCATCTGATATTCTTCACCATTCAGTGTTTGTGCGGGAGTTGTTACAATACTGTCTCCCGTATGTATGCCGGCCGGATCGATGTTTTCCATATCACAGACAATGATGCACGTACCGGCAGCATCCCTAATCACTTCAAATTCAAATTCCTTCCATCCCTTAACACTCTGCTCGACTAGTACTTGATTAATAGGGCTCATGTCGAGTCCGCGCCGGACAATTGAATGGAGCTCATTTTTATTTTTCGCAACACCCCCACCGGCTCCCCCAAGTGTATAAGCCGGTCTGACGATAATGGGAAACCCTGCTTTTTTTGAAAAGCGAACAGCAGCATCAGCTGACGTCACTGATAAGCTTTCCGGAACCGGTTCACGAATAGACGTCATAAGCGATTTAAAAATATCCCGGTCTTCCCCTTTTTGAATCGTCTCAAGTGATGTGCCTAATAGACTTACATCATATTTGTCCAGCACACCTGCTTCCGATAGCGCTAGCGCCAGGTTAAGTCCAGTCTGTCCGGCCACTGACGGCAATAGGCCATCTGGTTTTTCTTTCTGAATGATGGCCGTAAGGGAAGCCTCAGTCAGTGGCTCCAAATACACATGATGCGCTGTTGTTTCATCCGTCATGATGGTAGCCGGATTGTTATTGACAAGGACCACCTCGACACCTTCTTCTTTCAGGGCGAGGCATGCCTGTGTACCGGAATAATCGAATTCAGCTGCCTGACCGATGACAACCGGTCCTGACCCAATGACAAGAACTTTATGAATACCTTCCAATTTCGGCATGCTGTTCCACTCCTTCCTGCATGTATACCAGCCGTACAAATGTCATTTTCAAATGAACTTACGCTCATTCATGTGAGTAATATTTAAACAATTTTAAATCATCTGTTGTTGTATCATTATGCATTATTTTGTATATTAATTCAATAAGAAAATGAAATTTTTTAAATCTTTTTGTATGGAAATAAAAAAATGCATAGAGATGTCAGCTCTCCCTATGCATGCGAATCATTATTATTTAGCTTTCACCTTGTTTTCCAGCTGACCAATATTTCCGATTTCCATCGTTATGGTATCGCCATCGTTTAAAAATTTCGGTGGGTTCATGCCCTTCCCTACGCCGTCTGGTGTGCCTGACAGAATCAGATCACCCGGTTTCAGTGTAATTAGTCCGGAAATAAACTCAATGAGATACGGAACATCAAAAATAAGCTTGCTGGTTGATGATGACTGGCGAACATTTCCATTCACCTGAGACTGGATCGTTAAATCGCCTGGGTCACCAACTTCATCTGCAGTCACAATCCATGGTCCCACCGGTGTGCTGCGGTCGAGTGTTTTACCCTGCAGCCACTCTGGTGTTCGCGTTTGCAAATCACGTGCTGAAATGTCATTCCCAATTGTATAGCCGGCAATGTACTTAAGGGCATTTTCCCGCTTCACACGGGATGCTTCTTTCCCGATGACAGCAGTAAGCTCCACTTCATAATCAAGCTGACTGGTTTTGGGCGACTTTTCGATGACATCTTCAGGGCCGATTAGGCTGTTGGCAAATTTTGCAAACAGTACAGGATATTCCGGTACATCACTCTTCATTTCCGCTGCATGATCGGCGTAGTTTTTGCCTATGCAGATAATTTTGGATGGTTCAGGAACAGGTGTCAGCAGACGAACCTCTTCACGGCTGTAACCGATATCTTCCATATTGGTCGTTTGGGCAAATGCGGCTGCTTCTATTGCCTGACTAATAATAAAATTGCCGCCCGCAAAAAAACAGGACGGGTCAGATGGGAAAAATTGCTCTGCATTGGCTGCTAATTCGTTTTCCCGCCTGGAACGCCGCCAGCGACGCCAAGTCTCCTGCATATCCGCAATACAGCCATTCAGCATAAAACCAACTCTGGGCGGACCGGGACTTCTTTTCAGCTGATAACTCAGTAATTTCAACGGATGTTCCTCCAATCAATTGTAATCTCTTCCATGTATGTATTGCCTGTTTTCATTATTCGCCTCTCAACAGCATGAATCCTGCCATTTTTAAAAATAAGACTGTTTTTCTAATAGACTGTTGCTTTTTGTGTGACACCACAGAATGAAACCCTGCTGAACAATTTGTATAAACTGCGACGTAACTGCTACATTGATTTCTGCTCCGTGCAGTCGCTTTCACCCCAGGGCATAAGCTCGACATCTACTCAAGCTCTCTTCGTTCGCTTTCGTAGTGTCTTCTTTACCGCGGGCACGGCTTCAGCCTCCGTAGCGGAAAACCGCCGCTGCGGGGTCTTCAGACACGTGCTGTTCCCGCAGGACAAGGAAAGCTACGTCAGTGATACATCGCACGAAGAAAAAGTGCTTTTCTTTTTCGAGGAGTCGACTGCCCTCCGCTCCAATCAATCATCATAAGATCATTAATAATGATTGGAAGCGGAATATCTTCAAACCAGCGGAGGAAATACACGGAGACTCCTGCGGGAACAGTGGCCTACGTGAGACCCCGCAGAACGGAGTTCGAGGAGGCTCACGGGTCACCCGCGGAAAGCGGAGTGTATTTCCGGAGCGGTGTCATAGCATTCCATTTTCAAAGTATGCCGCAGTTTATATCAACTGTACTGGAAAAACAACAAAGTTATGATAAGATCCAAAAATAAAAATCCGGCACCCCTTGGTCTAGGAGGTGCCGGTGTTCTATATCATGTATGAATATGACTGTCGATTTCTGCTATCATTTGTTTGCACTGCTGGTATTCATGCTGCCGTTTTTTCTCTACGGCAATGCGCTTTTCGAGTTTTCTTTCGTATTCCGCGTACCCCATCTGGTGCGATTGTTGCATTGCCTTCTCCATTTCCGGAGTATAGGTCATCCGAATTCCACTATTGATAGTGAACCATCCTTTCGTTTTGTTTACGGTAATAAGAATATCATATAGAACTTACCAGCCGCAAAACGAATATAGCTGTTTGAAACCGAAATCAATTCCATAAGATAGAGTGAATGGCGCTTAGCATTCCATATGCTAAACTTGCCGCCAATTTCTAATGTATACTGCACTTTCCCTAAAATTCGCGCAGTGGATCTTCTTATTCAGGTGCTCCATCAACTGGAACGACTGCACCACCAAATTCTTCCTTGATAAATTCCTGAATTTTATCAGAATGCAGGACATCCACCAATGTATTTAATGTTTCGTTATCCTTATCCTCTTTTCGTACGGCAACCACATTTACATAAGGAGATTCGTCCCCCTCCAGAATGAGTGCATCTTCCGACGGGTTCAAGTCAGCGCCAATTGCATAGTTCGTATTAATGGCTACTAATGTGTTTTCTTCTGTTTCATATAAGTCAGGCAACGCTGCTGCATCATAATCATGTGAGAATGTCAGGTTTTTCGGATTTTCCACAATGTCATCGGTTGTTGCGTCTACTTTCTTTACGTCTTCAGCCAGTTTAATCAGGCCTTCCCGTTCCAGTAATGCCAGGACACGGCCATGGTCGGCAACGGAGCGGCTCATCAATACTTCTGCTTCATCCGGGATTTCGTCAATACTATTAAAATCTTTGGAATAAATACCCATTGGCTCAATATGGATGCCGCCGAGATGAGTGAAATCATAACCAATGTCGGCAATCTGCCCCTTCAGGTACGGTATGTGCTGGAAGTAGTTCGCATCAATTTCACCGCTCTCCAGATCATCGTTCGGCAAAACATAATCCTGGTATTCTTCTATTTTGAGGGTAATCCCCTTTTCCTTCAGTAGTGGCTTTGCTTCTTCCAGAATAACAGCATGTGGTGTACTCGATGCCCCCACCTTAATGGTATTGCTGTCGCCATCCCCTGACGATTCCCCACACGCTCCTAATATAAGCACCAATAATGCTGCTGTAAATGCTATAATCTTTTTCATCTTGATCTCTCCTTTTATCGTTATTGAGTGAATTTCATAATTCAATATCTACCTTTAAAATACGAACAATTAGTATTGCGTTTGATTTCCACTTCAGGCGGACGCTTTCCGCGGGCGGCTGATGAGCCTCCTCATGCTCGTCGTGTTGCAAGTGTGGTCGTGGATGCAGCACTCCTCGCAGGTCGAAGCTTACTCATGGAAGCTTTACTTTGTGCTAACGCCTTGCGGGGTCTCATCTAGGCCTCTTATCCCGCAGGAGTCGTCCGCCTTCCGTTCCAATCTTCTAAGGTGGAGTACGAATGATTTAGTGTGTTTTCAGTTATAAGTTCGTATATTAAGCAAAAAAAGTATTTATGAAATTCATTCGTTATTCTAAAAAATTCTTTTAGGAAGCCTCTGAATCAGCAGTTGTCATACACGGAGACTCCTGCGGGTGAACAACTGCGACAGTTGAAAAACTATAAAGATAAGAAAAGTCCCTTATCGTTTATCTATTTTGTTCGAAACATAGTCCCCTATAAATTGGAACAAGAACACAATAAGTACAATAAGAACAGTACATATGAAGACAACATCAAATTCTCGACGCTGGAATCCGAAGAAGTACGCATAGTTACCAAGTCCCCCGGCACCGATGACACCAGCCATCGCTGTATATCCAATCAGATTGATTGACGTGACGGTTATACCTGAAATAAGTGCCGGCATTGATTCTGGCAGCAGCACACGGAAAATAATCGTTCGCGTTTTAGCACCCATCGCTTTCGCTGCTTCCACAACCCCTTTGTCCACTTCCTTTAGGGCAATTTCAACGAGTCTTCCATAAAATGGTGCCGATCCGATAATCAGTGCGGGCAGTGCTGCGTTCGGACCGCGAATGGTACCGATTAGAAAATCAGTAAATGGGAAAAGCAGCAAGATTAAAATGATGAACGGAATCGCCCGGAACACGTTTACTACAGACGCCACCAAAAGATTCAGTACTTTGCTTTGCCATATACCGCCTTTCATTGTCAGATAAAGGAACAGCCCCAGCATGATTCCAAAAACAAACGTACCGACAAGTGAAAGAATCGTCATATAGAATGTTTCATAAGTCGCTGTCCAAAGCTCCTGTAATTCAATATTCGGAAACAATTCATTCCACATTCCGAATCACCTCCACTTCCACAGAGGTTTCATCCGCTAAATACTGCACTGCCCGGTCCATTTCATCCGGTTCGCCATCCATTTGTACGAACAGAGTTCCATATGCGTCATGCTGCATTTGTGTAATTTTCCCCTGTAAAATATTGATATCAATGGAGAACAGCTTTGCCAGTTTACTAATAAGCGGCTGATTCGCCGTTTCACCAACAAAATGTAATCTGAGAAGCCTGCCGGTGCTACTGGCGCTGAACAGTTTTTCTATATCATCATCTTCTTCATTGGACCCCATAACTTGTTCAACGAATTTCTTGGTGACTTGCTGCTGAGGCCGCAGAAATACATCCAGCACATCACCCTGTTCCACAACTTTTCCATTTTCCATAACAGCAACCTGTTTACAGATCTTCTTGATGACATGCATCTCATGCGTAATCAAAATGATGGTTAAGCCCAGCCTTTCGTTAATATCCACAAGCAGATCCAGAATGGCGTTCGTCGTCTCCGGATCAAGTGCGGATGTTGCCTCATCACACAAGAGCACTTTCGGTCTGTTGGCAAGCGCTCTGGCAATTCCGACACGCTGCTTTTGCCCGCCACTCAGCTGTGACGGGTAAGCATGTTCCCGTCCTGCCAGTCCGACGAGCTCAATCAGTTCCTGGACACGATCCTCACGTTCACGCTTAGGGACACCCGCTATCTCCAGCGGAAAAGCAATATTCTCCTTGACCGTCCGTGACCATAACAAATTAAAATGCTGGAAAATCATCCCAATATCCTGGCGAGTCATTCGAAGCTGACTGGAATTTAAAGCTGTTATCTCCTGTTCATCGATGACGATTTCCCCTCCGGTCGGTTCTTCCAGACGGTTCAAAAGCCTTACAAACGTACTTTTTCCAGCCCCGCTATACCCAATCACTCCAAAGATGCCGCCTTCATTTATATCAAGGGTTAAATCATCGACAGCTTTAATCTGGTTATTCGTTGTTGTAAATGTTTTGCTCAAACCCTTTATCGAAATCAACTAGATCAGATCCCCCTTTACTGTTCAAATTTAAAATAAAAACGCCTTTCTGCAAGAGAACAGAAAGACGTATACACAACTACAATCATTTCGTTCTCTTATCTGCCAAAGCAGCTACTTTGCAGGAATTGGCACCTTTCAAACAAAATGCATTTGAGGTTGCCGCGGTTTCATAGGGCCAGCCCCTCCACCGCTCATGATAAGAGTATGCTTATTTAATTTAGAATCAATAATAAAAATATTAGCAGTTCCACCCGACGCTGTCAATACAAATCAACCGTCATTTGCAAATAATTCTGGTTTATATTTCATCAAATAGCTGTAGATGTTCGGTATGGAATGAAATGCATAGACTTTTTCTTTTATCTCTCCGTTGTCTTTAAACAGTAAACACGGTACACTTTCAATTTGATAGTCCTGCATGTATTGAGGATGTAGTGACGCATTCATTTCATAGAAAATATTTTCCTGATGAACAGACTCAATTTTGTCCAGCATGGTTCTGGCCAGCGCACATGTGCCACAAAATGGGGTATAAATATATAAAATGTAATGATCTTTTTCCAGGTCGTTTTCTTGTATCTGCTGCAATCGAATCACCCTAAGCCAAAAATATCGGATTAACTGCAATCTCAGCGCCTACAAGTGCTTCTGCCAGCATGTGGACAGGTGTAGCCGCCACCTCCCGAAATTCACTTTCAATATGGATATGCCGGGCATGTGGAAGTTCATGGGTTAGCTGCCGGCGGATTTTGCTGCCTGAATCATCCTCATCAACCAGTATATAAACATCCCGGTTGTCCAAATCGTGCTTGTCAAGCAGTTCATCCATTTTTTCAACACCCAGTGTCCCATGTGTGCATATAATTTCGGTATCCTCATCGGTAAGCACTTTTTTGATTTGCAGCTTATCTGTTAATCCTTCCACTATAATAACTTTTTCGCTGCTATGTGTCATTCGCGTTGCACTCCTTAAAGAGAACATTTCTTATTCTTATGTCCAATTAAGCATATCCTATGATTTCCAGCGTCATTTTTAATTGTACAAAAAAACTGACTTGCACTACCTTAGGCAAGCCAGTCATACGTTTTCACGAGGAAAATTAATCTTCTTTAACCGCTGCTTCATATTGCTCAGCAGACAATAGGTTATCAAGATCCGCTTCATTAGCCGGTTCCACAACAATCATCCATGCTTTATCATATGGCGATTCATTGACAAATTCCGGGCTGTCTTCCAGTTCCTCGTTAATTTCGACTATTTTTCCGGCAATCGGAGCGTACAGCTCAGAAACCGTCTTGACGGATTCAACACTGCCAAATGGCTCATCGGCTTCAATTTCTTCACCTTCCTCAGGCAGCTCAACAAAAACAATATCTCCAAGCTCATCCTGGGCAAAATCAGTTATCCCGATGCGTACTTTTCCGTCTTCTTTCTTAATCCATTCATGCTCCTCTGTGTATAGCAGGTCTTTCGGCAGGTTCATGCAAATCCCTCCATCAACATAATATCATTTTCAGCATACTAGGTTCATGCCTATTTTTCTAGTATTCAATCTTATTTTTCCAGCCAATATTCATTAAAGGTCTCTTCTTTGAAACCAACTGTTACCTTCTCCCCGTCCGTGATAATCGGCCGTTTGATAAGCATGCCATCCGAAGCAAGCAATTCTGCCATTTCTTCAGTACTTGCATCCTTTATTTTGTCTTTAATATTCTGTTCACGGTACTTTTTGCCGCTTGTGTTGAAAAATTTCTTTGCCGGCAGACCACTTTTAGCAATGAAATCAAGCAGCTGTTCTTTAGTTGGTGGTGCGTCCACAATATGTACGTCCGTATAGGCAATGTCGTGGTTATCGAGCCACTTTTTTGCTTTCTGACAGGTGCCACACTTAGGATACCAATAAAACGTTAATGCCATGTGCTTCCCCCCTTTACTTTTCATTGTTGGTCAAGTTCATTATAGCAAAGAAACTAGCGGATGGGCGAGCTGAACTTTGAAATTTCGGAGATTCCCCTGTGAACATCGGGATGTTGATTGTGAACTTCGGGATTTTAATTGTGAACTTCAGCCGAATTTGTGACAACTTCAGCCAAATCCAATATAAACAAGCAAAAATGCCCCACAAGTAAGCGAGGCATTTTGCAACTTTTTCAATTAGACGACATATTGTTCTTCTTCAATAATCGTTTCTGCAATGGCCCGTTTTTTGGAAATGACATCAATTGGTGTGTGGCGGGTCAGTTTTCGCAATGATGACAGCATCATGCGCAGCGTATCGCCTGATTCGGCAGCAATTAACGTTTCTTTCGCATCGGCTTCCATCCGGTTGAATGCTTCCTGGACGTATACTTGTGTATAAAGAAGCTTTTGCTTGTGTTTTTCCACGCCGTCTTTACCGATTGCTTTTTCCGTCCGAAGAATGGCTGATTCCATGTTGTACACTTCATTGACCATATCTGCCAGATTGACGAGAATCTCCTGTTCGTTTTCGAGTTTTTGCATATATTTCTGAGCAGCGAGTCCGGCACCGAGCAGCACCATTTTCTTAGCACTTTGCAGCAAATATTTCTCCTGTTCGAGCGGGGCGTCACCAGGTTCTTCCGGCATCAGCATCATGAGCTCTTCCTGCAGCTGCTGGGCTTTGTCAAGAAGCGGCAATTCCCCTTTCAACGCTTTTTTCATCAGCGTTCCAGGCACGAGCAGCCGATTGATTTCATTAGTCCCCTCAAATATCCGGTTAATCCGTGAGTCACGGTACATTCTAGCTACTTCATACTCCTCCATGAACCCATAGCCACCATGCAACTGAACAGCTTCATCCGCAACATAGTCGAGGCATTCCGTTGCAGCGAATTTATTCATGGAACATTCAATCTGATATTCGGCGATCGCTTTTGCCACTTCCCGGCCATCCTGGAGCTGTTCTTCCGTCAGTGAACCCAGCCGCTGTTCAAACAGTCCGACAGTGCGGTATACGGCGCTTTCGTTCGCATAGGTTCGTGCTGCCATCGTGGCCAGTTTTTCTTTTGTCAGTGCAAAGGAAGATATAGGTGTATTGAATTGTTTCCGTTCATTCACATACTTAGTTGCGACTTCGATTCCGCGTTTGGATCCGCCTACACCGCCGATAGCCAGTTTATAGCGGCCGACATTCAAAATGTTGAAAGCAATCTTATGCCCTTTTCCTTTTTCACCCAGTAAATTCTCAACTGGAACTTCAGCATCTTCCAGAATCAGTGTGCGGGTGGACGAGCTCTTGATTCCCATTTTCTTTTCCTCGGGGCCGGTCGATACACCGGGAAAATCCCGTTCCACAATAAATGCGGAGAAATGTTCCCCATCGATTTTGGCGTACACAACGAACACATCAGCAAAGGCAGAGTTCGTAATCCACTGTTTTTCCCCGTTCAAAATATAATGTGTCCCGGCTTCATTCAATGTAGCCGTTGTTTTGGCACTCAGTGCATCAGAACCAGAACTTGGCTCTGTGAGTGCATAGGCCGCCAGCAGCTCACCAGTTGCCAGTTTTGGCAAGTAGCGCTGCTTCTGGTCATCATTGCCAAAGAATACGATGGGCAAAGAGCCGATGCCGACATGGCCGCCATGTGTAATGGAAAAACCGCCGGCCCGTGCAAATTTTTCCGTTATGACAGACGAACTGATCTTATCCAGGCCAAGACCGCCGTACTCTTCCGGAACATCAGCACCGAGCAAACCGAGGTCACCGGCTTTTTTTAGCAAATCAACCGAATGCTCGAATTCGTGGTTTTCAAGATTATCGATTTTTGGCATCACCTCGCCGTCAATAAAGTCATCGGTGGTTTTGCCGATCATTTTATGCTCTTCAGTGAAATCCTCCGGTGTGGTTATATCATTTGCTTGCACGTCATCAACCAGGAATCCCCCGCCTTTAAACAACTTTTCTTTCGTTTCGCTCATATGAATCGTTCCTTTCCGTAATGGAATTTTTAAAAGAGGTTGCACTTCTTTAAGCCTGCGAATTTGTGAACTTTATCATTTGAAATGTGAACTTTGGCACTTGGTGCGTGAACTTTAGCATATATTTGATGTTAACTTTAGCGAATCTACAGTGAACTTCAGCATTTACGCCACATCACGCTGAAAACCGTTTTAACAATTTCACCGTTTACAATAATTCAAACACGCCGGCTGCTCCCATGCCGCCGCCAATACACATCGTGACAACCCCATACTGCACATGGCGCCGCTTCATTTCATGGATAAGGCTTAACGTCAGTTTTGTCCCGGTCATGCCAAGCGGGTGGCCGAGGGCAATCGCGCCGCCGTTGACATTGACGATTTCCGGATCCAAGTCTAATGCCTGGATCACGCGGAGTGACTGTGATGCAAATGCTTCATTCAATTCAATCAGCCCGATATCAGATAGTTCCAGCCCGGCGATTTTCAGCGCTTTCGGCACTGCTTCTACCGGCCCTACACCCATGATTTCCGGTTCAACACCGGCAACAGCGAATGAATGAAATTTAGCGAGCGGCTTCAGTCCTTCTGCGTCCGCTTTTTCTCGGTCCATGACGAGAACAGTTCCAGCTCCATCACTCATTTGCGAAGAATTGCCCGCTGTAACTGTTCCAGTTGCCGCGAATGCAGGCTTCAGTTTGCCAAGAATCTCTTTTGTTGTTTCCGGACGAACCCCTTCATCCATCTCAAATGCCGATTTTTTCTCTTCCACTTTATTTTTGTCATCGATTAACCGTTGCGTCACTTCTACAGGCACAATTTCGTCATTGAACTTTCCTTCTTTCAGTGCATTTGCAGCACGCTGATGGCTTCTGGCAGCAAATTCGTCCTGCTCCTTTCGGGAAATGCCGAAACGATTAGCTACTTCTTCTGCTGTATGCCCCATCTGCATGTAATAGCCTGGTGCATCCTGGACAAGTTTTGTATTTGGTTTGATGACATGACCGCCCATTGGAATCAGACTCATAGATTCAGCCCCGCCGGCGATCATCGTATCGCTTGCACCAAGCATGATGCGTTCTGCTGCGTAAGCAATACTTTGCAGCCCTGACGAACAGTAACGGTTAATCGTAATACCAGGCACGTCTTTATTTAATCCGGCAAGCCCGGCGATGTTGCGAGCCATGTTCATGCCCTGCTCCGCTTCCGGCATCGCACAGCCAATAATCACGTCATCAATGTTACCATCATAATTTCCTGCCCGTTTCAGGGTTTCTTTTATCGTTAATGCGGCCAGGTCATCCGGTCTTGTGTTTGCCAATGATCCTTTATTTGCTTTTCCTACAGGGGTCCTTGCTCCTGCAACAATGACTGCTTCCTTCACGATTTCTCCCCCTCCTTGAATTTAGTTACGCAATGGCTTTCCTTTCATAAGCATGTGCTGCATCCGCTGCTGTGTCAGCGGTTCGCCAATCAGACTTAAGAATGCTTCACGCTCCAGATCAAGCATTACCTGCTCGTCGATACGTGTTCCTTCCTTGATGCGCCCGCCCGATAAAACGTACGCCAGCTTTTCTGCTATTTTCAAATCATGTTCTGATGCATATCCGCCGAATTTCAAGGACTTTGCCCCTAGCAGCATGGCAGCATATCCCGCATCGCCGACAACAGGGATTTTTTCCCGCTTAGGTGGCTGGTAACCTGCTTTCGCAAGTGCCAATACCTTTTGTTTCGCATCATGAAGCAAGTGATCCGGGTTGACACTAATCGCATCATTGCTGTTCAAATAGCCATTTTCGCGTGCTTCTTCCGCTGACGTGGACACTTTGGCCATCGCCACTTTTTCAAACACATCGTTCGCAACCTTGGTCAAATCAAAGTTGACACCATCCGGCAGATTGCGGAGTTCTTTCAGGTAAAGTTCTTTGGTTCCGCCACCGCCGGGGATGAGCCCGACGCCAAATTCCACAAGACCCATATACGTTTCCGCTGACGCTTGTATGGATGCTGCCGGCAGGGACACTTCCGCACCGCCGCCGACCGTCATATTGAATGGTGCGGCAACAACCGGCTTATTTGCGTATTTGATATTCATAGCCATGTTCTGGAATTGGCGCACAACCATATCCAATTCAAAGAAATCTTCATCCTGCGCAGCCATCAGCATCATGCCAAGGTGGGCACCAACACAGAAATTTTTCCCCTGGTTACCGATCACTAGGCCTTCGTAGTTCTTATCCACTTCTTCCAATGCATCGTTGGCCATTTTAATAATGTCAAGGCCAATTGCATTTCCCTGTGAATGAAATTCCAGTCCAGCAACACCGTCTCCCAAATCTATTAAACTTGCACCGGCATTCTTTTTGATGACTCCTTTGTTATCTTTTAAACGCTTCAGGTTAATCTCTTTTGGGTTGAACTGCTGCTGTTTGTATTCGCTTTCCTCGTAATAATAAACATTGCCCTTTTCTGTTTGATAGAAGGATTCCTTTCCTTCGTCCAGCATCTTCAATACCCAATCCGGAACGGTCTCCCCCTCTTCCTGCATTCGGTCAACTGATTGACGTACACCGATGGCATCCCATGTTTCAAATGGTCCAATTTCCCAGCCGAATCCCCATTTCATCGCTTGGTCAATAGCAACGATGTCGTCAGCAATTTCACCGGTAAGTTCCGCGGAATACAGGAGCACCGGTTTCAAAATGTTCCAAACCAAATCGCCGGCTCTATCATCTTTCGCCGTTACAAGCGCTTTCAATTTCCGACTTAATCCTTTTTCCTGCTGGGCCATTTCCGTGGCGTTGGTTTTCAGTTTTTTCCGATCTTCATATTCTAGTGTTTCCGGGTTCAGCTCATAAATCGTGCTTCCGTCTTTTCCTTTTTTCTTGAGGAAAAATCCCTGGCCGCTTTTGGCCCCAAGCCAGCCTTTATCCAGCATTTGCTGCATGAAATCAGGGATTTCAAATATGTCTTTCTCCTCACCGTCCACCTGTTCACGCACATTGTTGGCAACGTGAGCGAAGGTATCCAGCCCGACAACATCCAATGTCCGGAATGTAGCGCTTTTCGGCCGTCCAATCATTGGACCGGTTACTGAATCAACCTCACCGATGCTGTAGCCACCGTTCAGCATTTCCTGTACGGTAACCATCAATCCATAGGTTCCGATCCGGTTGGCGATAAAGTTTGGTGTATCTTTCGCCTCCACAACCCCTTTACCGAGAACGTCTTCGCTGAACGTTTTCATGAATTCCAGCACATCCAGGTCTGTCGCTTTCGTCGGAATAACCTCCAGCAATTTCAAATAGCGGGGCGGATTGAAAAAGTGTGTTCCGAGAAAATGCTTGCGGAAATCCTCCGAACGCCCTTCTGCCATATCCTCAACGGAAATACCGGACGTATTGGAACTGACAATGGTTCCTTCTTTTCGGTAATTGTCGACGTTTGCAAATACTTTCTGCTTCACTTCCAGGTTTTCAACAACTACCTCTATAATCCAGTCAACTTCGGCCAGTTTGTCCATGTCATCGTCCATATTGCCGACTTCAATCAGATCCATGCTCTTTTTTGATGTGATTGGTGATGGTTTTTGCTTCAATAGTGCTTTTTTACTGTCAGCAGCCATCCGGTTCCGGACAGCACGATCCTCCAATGTTAAGCCTTTCTTTTTTTCCGCTTCTGTCCGTTCGCGCGGCACAATATCAAGCATGATGGTCGGTATGCCGGCGTTTGCCAAGTGTGCCGCAATACCGGATCCCATAACACCGGACCCAAGCACCGCGGCTCGCGTAATCGTTCGCTTCATGTTTCCTCCCCCTATCCTTGTTTGAATGAATACTCATTCATTTTAGGCTAAAAAATAAGAGATAGTCGCCTATCCATCTATTACCCAGTATAAGTTATATTCTGATATTTCGCAATAAAAATAAGCAATCTTTTTAAGGAAAACTTTCATAGGGGCGTAAAGTGCGTTAAAATAAGAACGGCTTGAGTTGGGGGCATTACGTTTGAATCACACAAACGAAATGGACGTTTCATCTATGCAGTTTCGTCCATGGAAAGGGTCGAAAACGATGAATAAAAAATGGATAACAGAATATGCTCAAATAATTATTGGTGCTTCACTTGTGGCGCTATCATACAACCTGTTTCTCTTGCCCGCTAAACTTGCCGCTGGGGGAATTTCCGGTGTCAGTACGATTTTGTTCGAATTATATGCATTAAGTCCTGCGCTGACACAGTTTTTAATCAACCTTCCCATTTTCATTATCGGCTGGATTGCACTTGGATCAGACTTTAGCTGGAAAACGTTGGTTGGTACATTTTGGGTCCCGTTCATCATTTACCTGACAGCTGAGTTCCCTTATACCGTTTCCAACCCCCTTTTAGGTACCATTTATGGTGGTATTATTTTAGGTGTCGGGCTCGGTACCGTCTATAAAGGAGGAGGATCCACCGGTGGAACAGCAGCTATCGCCCAAGTCGTTAAAAAATTCACCGGACTGTCAAGCGGGTATTCCCAGCTCATTGTTGATGGGTTCGTCGTTTTTTCATCGATTATTGTTTTCAATCTGGAACTGACATTGTTTGCGCTCATGTGTATTTATATCACAAGCAAAACGATTGATGTCGTACAATTGCGCACGTCCGCATCCAAACTGATTATGATCATTACAGAAGAAGAGAAAAAAATCCAAAACCTTATCAGTAATCAAATTGACCGCGGCCTAACGAAAGTGCGGACGATTGGCGGCTATTCCAATCAGGACAAAACGATGATCCTCTGTGTTGCCGAACAGCAGGAAGCAGTGAAACTGAAAAAATCACTCCAGGATGAAGAACCAACTACATTTGTCGTGTTTATCAGCGCCTCGGAAGTATTAGGACGCGGATTCTCACTGGATAAGTACTACGGGCAGAAATTCTAGAAATGTAAAGAAATCGGCTATCAAGCCGATTTTTTTTACACGTTAGGGAAGTATAAAATTTTAGCTAAGGTGATTACTCGATGCAGTGAAAGTCTTCTGATAATACCTTTAACGCTATTCAAGTTTTCTTTAAAACGGACCGTCCCCCATATCCTGCTTAATCTGATGTTTGAAACTTTCCGAATAGATTCTTTCCGATTCACTTACTTGACGGCCGTCTTCATCAATCGTTACCTTTTTCCCTCTTAATTTTGCTGTCAAATCAACAATCACACCAACCCCGAGAACCCCGCCACACAAAATTAGGATAAATGCCCAGACAGGCACAACTGATTCCTCCCTTTACAATCCCTTTATGTATCTTACGTTCCAGCTCGTGAAAAAGTTTCATCACAGAGAATTATTATTCGACTGAATTTTGTGACTAATGTCTGTCGGCAATAAATCGTAATCATTCCTATTTACAAATCGTAATCATTACGGTAATATAAACTAATCCTATGAATAAGGGGATTTTAATCATGAAACTGAAAATAACAATTGTTCTTTTTTTCATTATAGTACTTATCACAGCAGGATGTACGTCTTCTGAATCTGACTTAGATAATAATGCCGACTTAACGGTATATACATCGATCTACCCCATTCAATATGTGGTAGAGCGGATTGGGGGTGAAACGGTTTATGCCGAATCCGTCTATCCCCCGGGAGTTGATGCGCACACATACGAGCCAGCAGCCAGAGAAATGACTGCCATTGCCGATGGTGACGCGTTCATTTATCTTGGTGCCGGATTGGAGGGTTTTGCTGAGACAGCGGCAGATGCACTGGCATCACAGGATATAAAGCTAGTGGAAATAGGAACGAATGAAGAACTTTTTCATGGAGATGTTCCAAACCACGAGGGACATAACCATGGTGACCATAACCCGCATATCTGGCTGGATCCAATTCGCATGATGGACATGGCTGACCTTATTAAGGATAAACTAATCGAACTGTACCCGGACAATAAAGCAATATATATAAAAAACTTCAACACTCTGAAGGAGGATCTGCTGGCATTGGACCAAGCGTTCCAAAACACACTGCAGTCTAAAAGCAATAAAAAGATACTCGTCTCCCATGCCGCCTATGGGTATTGGGAGGAACAATACGGCATTGAACAGATTGCTATTAGCGGCTTAGCATCGAATGATGAGCCATCGCAAAAAGAGCTGACCAGTATCATCGATAAAGCAAAAAAATACGACATGGACTACGTGCTATTTGAGCAAAACAGTTCGGACCGTGTTTCTGACATCATTCAGGAGCAGATCGGTGCAAAAGCGCTATACATTCATAACCTGTCCGTATTGACGGAAGCTGATATAAACGAAGGCGAAGATTATATGTCTTTAATGAAACACAACCTGGACGTGCTTAACCAGGCAACCGAGTAGGAGGCATTCAGAATGACGGAACCAATTATATCCACAACCAGCATCACATACGCCTATGAAAGCAAAAACATTTTGACAGCTATCAATTTTGAGCTGAAGAAAGGTGCTCTTATGGGATTGGTCGGACCAAATGGCGGCGGCAAGACGACATTGATTAAAATGATTCTCGGACTCCTGCGGCCTGACAGCGGAACAATTCGCCTGTTTGGACAGCCTATCCAACAGTTTAAAGACTGGAGCAAAATTGGATTCGTTTCCCAAAAGGCAAACACATTCAATAAAGGATTCCCGGCGACTGTATTTGAAGTGGTTTCTATGGGGCTCACAGCGAAAATCGGCTACTTAAAATTTTTCACCGGTAAACACAGACAACAGGTGCTCAAAGCCATTGATCAGGTCGGTATGCGCGACTACGCATATCAAAATATCGGCCATTTATCCGGCGGCCAGCAACAGCGGATTTTTATAGCACGAGCCCTTGTCAGCGATCCGGAATTGCTCATTTTGGATGAGCCAACGGTCGGTGTTGATCAGGAAAATGTCCAGCGCTTTTACCAGCTGCTTCATGAACTGAACCGTAAGCATGGTATCACCCTAATGCTTGTGACGCACGATACCGGGGCCATGACGAGACATGCTACCGATGTTGTCTGCTTGAATGAAACGCTGCATTTTCACGGGGACCCGGAAGAATATGAAAAACTGACCAGGCAGGATCTTTCCGAATTATACGGCCATCCCATCAACAGCCTGACACACGAACACTGAAACAGGGGGAAACACAATGTTTACAGACTTTCTCGAATATGACTTTTTACGGCATACCTTTTATACCGGGCTGTTAATCGGAATCATTGCACCGCTCTTAGGAACATTCATCGTTGTCCGGCGGCTTTCCCTAATCGCAGACGCCTTATCCCATGTAACATTAGCAGGGATAGCATTCGGCCTGTTTGTGGACAAAAAATTTGCAATCGGTGTTGCACCACTGTACAGCGGGATGGGATTTTCGGTGCTTGGTTCGATTTTCATCGAAAAACTGCGCGCTGTATACAACGCTTATCAGGAGCTGGCCATCCCGATCATTTTGTCTGGTGGCGTCGGGCTAAGTGTTATTTTTATTGCACTTGCAGACGGCTTTAATACTGATCTGTTCAACTATTTATTCGGATCCGTATCTGCGGTGAGCAAAAAAGACTTCTACGTCATACTTGGCATTTCCATTCTCATCATTGCTGTCATCTGGCTTTTCTATAAAGAACTGGTCACCTTATCCTTTGATGAAGAACATGCTGTTGTTTCCGGTATTCATGCCAAACGGATCCATTTTCTGTTCATCGTCCTGACAGCACTTGTGATTGCAGCGTCTATCCGAGTTGTCGGGGTTCTGCTTGTATCTGCACTCATGACGCTGCCTGTCGCTTCCGCCATGCGGCTGGCAAAAGGGTTCCGGCAAATGATGCTGTTCTCTGTTCTTTTTGGTGAGTCGGCTGTTATAATTGGTCTAATTACAGGCTACTATTTCAGTATCCCGCCGGGTGGAACGATTGTACTTGCATCCATTGCCATCCTGCTTGCGGCCATTGGAAAAAAACGATTGTCTTACAATTCAGGGGGGATTCCACATGGAGCTGAATGATGCTATAAAACAATTGAAAGCCCACGGGTATAAAACAACAGCCAAGCGAAAAGATATGCTGACATTTTTTGCTGTGGCGGATGGTTACCGGACAGCGAAAGATTTAATCGGCTATCTCGAACCAATGTATGAGGGTATCAGTTTTGATACTGTCTACCGCAACCTGCACTTGTTTAACGAAGTCGGCGTGCTGGAAACAACCGAACTAAATGGGGAAAAACATTTTCGCTTCAGCTGTTCCCACCACCACCATCATCATTTCATCTGCAAAGACTGTGGAAAAACAAAAGAAATTGCCGTCTGCCCGATGGATGATGTCAGGCATTCTCTCGGGGGCTATGAAATTGAAGGGCATAAATTTGAAATATATGGATTGTGCCCTGTCTGTCAATAAGAAGAAGTAACGAGGCCGCACCTATTTTGGTGCGGCCTCGTTTCATTGTTCAGCTAAAAAGCATTGCACTTTAACCAACTACTTCTTCGACTACTTTTGATTCTTCGCGATGAAGCATGTTTTTCTGAATAACGCCGTCAACTGGTTTGTTTAATTGCTGCTTCAGTTCATTCGCATCATCTGGTTCACCGGTTACATAAAGCCGCTCCCAGCCATTGTCCTTGGCAAGCTTGTCCAATTTCGATGCAATACTTTTATACCAGCGCTGCTTGTTTGCTTCGTAGCGAGCCTTGAATTGCTTCTGCTGTACGTTTCGGCCGCCGGATCCCATGGACACATCTGCTTTATGGGGGCCTGTATGCTGACGCCATTCATCCGTATCAAGATCGAGTTCATAATGATACGTGAGAATCACTTCATTCAGGTATGTTTCAATAACGTTCACCCGATTTTTCTGAACGAGAATGATGCCCGTTCTCGGATAGGCGTTCCGTAATTCTGTCAGCTGCTCCAGCTGTGGTGTATCCTCCCAATAAAATTCCGTCTGCACCTGCATCTGAACATGCTCAGCAAACCACACCTCTTCATCGGCTGTAGCGAACACGATGACGCCTTTTCGAAATTCCAGTTCGTTATCTTCAACATATTGTTTCACTTTTTCTTTCACACGTTTGAAACTTTCCAGCTCATCACGGTTATTTGCCTCCTGCAGATAAGTTTCAAAGTTCCGCAGTCCATTTTTAAAATGAATTTTCCAGCCACCTGACTGATTTTCTGGGTCAGACGGATCCGTATTCAAATACATCGTAAAGACTTTGCCAGGCCCATCTCTTCTTACATGTTCAAGCTGCTTTATCTGCTTGGCGAGATTCATTCGGCATCGGCACTCCTTTATTCAAAGTTCGTTCTTACTAGTCTGTTGCCGAATTACGCCGGTTTTAAACGTTTACGTGATAAGCTTCAGGCCGACCGCTCCTGTAATGACCATACTGATGCACAATAGTCGTCGCCAATCTGCCGACTCTCCGTAAAAAATCATGCCCATAACTGCACTTCCTGCCGTACCGATTCCAGTCCAAATGGCATAGGCGGTACCCATTGGCAGCCCTTCCATCGCCAGCGTCAAAAGAATAAAACTCATCAAAAAGCCGCCAATAAGCCATACAAAGGATATAAAAGATTTTTCCTGATTTACTTTACTAATCCCCATAACACCGATAACTTCGCCAAATCCAGCGATGATTAAATAGACCCAATTCATGATTCCCGCCCCCTTTCCTGTTCATCTGTTACTAATTTTAATCCGATTACACCGCTTAACAGTATCAGGATGAGGAAAATTTTAATAAAACGGAAGGGTTCACCAAAGACGACAATTTCCAATATGACTGTTCCTGTCGCGCCCATCCCCGCAAATACTGCATACGCCGTGCCTACTGGGAGCTTTCTGGAAGCAATAATCAACAGATGCATACTCGCATAAATCGCAACTGCAGTTAGAATCCATGTAAAAATACTGTTAGCGTGCTTCAGACCGACAACCCAGCCTATTTCAAACAATCCCGCAAGAAATACGGTGTTCCAGCTCTTATTCATTCGTCGCACCTCCATTAGAAGAACTTGACTTTCACCAAGTCTTTTTAGTTAAACTCTTAGGTTGTTGTTTTTCCTGTACAGTTGATGTAAACTGCGCACTGAAAAATTATCTTTCGTAGCACTTTCTCTCGTTCTAATGATAGATTAGTGCTTGAATTCGCTTCGGCAGAATACTTCGCTTTCACCCACAGGGCATAAGCGCGACATCTACTCAAGCTCTCTACGCTCGCTTTCGTAGTGTCTTCTTTACCGCGGGCACGGCTTCAGCCTCCGTGGCGGAAAACCGCCGCTGCTCAGGTCTAGACACGTGCTGTTCCCGCAGGAGTCTACGTATTCTGCCTACGCTGGTAGTGGTGTTCTGATTATCGAAAGGGGAAAGCCATCGAATTTACGTTACACGGACTTTTATTTCCTTGAACAGAAAATTATTCTAAGCGCGGAAGAATGCGAGACTCTAGAATACAGTCTACTTACAAAAAAAGCCCGGGAAGATATCTATCCTTAGATATCCTCCCGGGCTTTTTTCCCTCCGTGTACACATCTCTGTGCGTTTTCTCTTGGACCTGTCCAGCAAGTGCTGCGGAACCCTAGAAAACTTCTGACATTATTATACTGTATCATTTCCAACCGGTCAACTATGCGTCATGAAAACGCGCTGCTGCTGCCCTTAGTGCCGCTTTCAATTTCTTCAAATCCTCACTGCTTACATCCATTTCCCCGTATCGCACCTTTTGATAGGTGCCCAGATCTATCGCTACGTCTATCCGGCCGAGCCATTCTTCAACCGTTTCAGATGATTTTCGCCCGTATCCTTGTTCTGCGGCAGTATATTCGAAATCAAAAACAAGCTTGCGTACTGGATGGGCCGGTCTCTTGAACAGCCGTTCCCACTTGTCCTTCCAAGCACGGGTGTTTTGGTGGGGCCCGCCGGCCAGTTCTGCATAGGATACCGCCGGATTGACATCAGCAGGATCTGGCCGTTTCGCCTTTCTGGTAAAAAATCGAACCGCAAAAAACAGTGCAACACCAATAATCAGGCTTGCCATTCCCCAGTAAATGTATGGCGCCAGGATTTCCATAAGGGATGGCCCAAACTTGTCGTCACTGTATTCCTGCTGTCCAGGCCCCATCTTCAAGGACCCTTTATCCGTCTCTTCTAGTTTGTCAACTTTGATAAATTGTAACAATAAAGCAGCCTGGCTAAAAACGACTGATAGAACGTAACTGATTCCTTCCGCCAGTTTCACGAATGCATAACGTCCCCAATCAGACAACCAATAAAAGCTGACGGAGCCTGCTGTTAACAAACCTGTTACGTACAGCCACAGTTTCCGGCTGAACCGCTTCCGATCCTTTCTTGCGATGACCAGCAAATGACTGGCAAGGTAACCGAAAACTAGCACAACAAACTGCAGGCAAACATAGGCAATGATTACTGCCTCATTCACAAGAAGAAACAGTGCACCACCCAGGAACAGTGTGGCGAACATATATGTGTTTTCCTTTGCTGGCATGGAATCCGCTGCAATTGCAATGTAGCGCCATGTCCATACAATGGAAAAGCCGGCAGCCAGTGGAACAGGATAATCAAGAAGGTAAAAAACAAGGCCAATTAGTGGTGCCGTCAGCATGTACCAGCCATAAATCCTGCCGAATCTGAAATAAATTGAAAACAATGCACAAACGAAAGTTACAACAACCAAATAACTGACATGTGGTACCCAGGCATAATGGTAATGCATAACAGGAAAAGCAAGTAGAAAAATAATGATTGCTTCACTAATGAAATGGTATGCATTCGTAATGATGGGATGCTTATTCTGCATGGTGCACCACATCCTTTGCCAGTCGTTTCATCACGGCACCATCATCGTCCGGAGCAACACGGAACATCGCCTTCTGCTGGTGTTTCCACTGCTTTGTAAGCTCCATCGTTCCATCCGGAATGCCACCGATAAACACGATGGCTGTTGGCTTTCTCAGGTGCCGGCCAATGTGGTGGATCATTTTATGGTACGGCACAACCATGGACTGGCGATGGATTCTGGCCATCGTTTCCAATGCTTGCATATAGTGTGTTTTCCCTTCCCCTTCCGGCAAATGCACATATGGGACATTGCCTGGTTTGCGCGCATTGATGAATAACTGGTATGGTATCCCTTTTTCGGTGGCAATCTTGCACAAATAAGCACAAAAGGACAGTGACCTTTCCAAGTGTTTGCTGAGCTTTGTCAGATGCGAGTTATCGGCAACACTAATATTGACGATAAACACGAGGCCCATATCGACATTCTTTTCATATACATTTGTCTGCAGTGTCTGTGTTTTGGCCGATGCTTTCCAATTAATCCGGTGAAAAGGGTCACTGTAATGATATTCCCTCGTCCCCACCGGCAGCTGCACATCTTCAAAAGGAGAAAACAAGCTCCACTGCTTTCCCTGCATCATGTGCACAACTTCTTCAAACCCACGGACCGGCAACAGGCTCGGAAAAACAACGAATTCTGTATAAAATTGGGCTGAATAGGTCAAGGTTACTTTCCAAAAATTGAACAAGTGTGGAAAAGTATAACTTATACCTTTCATTCGTGCTGTTCCGCGGTGCTCCGCAGTAATCGGCAAGTCAATGGCTGTCTTCCGTTTCCCCATCACTGTCAGCGGCAGACTATATTGATTCCGGTACCAATCAGCCGCTTTGACAAAATCGGCCGGTTTGATGGCAGGACCGGTATAAAACTGAAATTCTCCATTGACCATTGGAAAGATCGATTTGTTTTGCAGGACAAATGGCAGTACTGCTTCATCACCCGGGAATAGACGTACCGTGGCTCGGGGGTTTTCCAGTTCCAGCCGCTCCCCTATTTTTTTATCATAAATCTGGCTGACTATGTAATAAGCAGCAAACAAGCCTGTGACGAGAAAGGCGGCCGATCGGTCAAAAAAGATACCGATGACCGAAAAGACAACCATCACTACCAGCACGTATTCCATGTTTTTCAGATTGTCCGTGCCAAATTCCTTCCGCCAGTTCATTTGCTGGCGGCTCCCTTCTCAACCGGCACGGAAACAACCTGCAATATCTCCTCTGCAACTTGCCCCGCTGTCTTTTTGATGGAAGCTTCCATCGTCAGGGTGAGCCGATGTATAAACACATACGGTGCAAGTGTTTTTATATCGTTCGGTGAAACATAGCTGCGGTTGTCTATAAATGCCCGGGCCTGTGCCGAACGCATGAGTGCCAATGCACCCCTTGGACTAATGCCAAGCTCGACATCCGTATGTTCTCTCGTATGCCGGATAAGGTCAAGTAAATAATCTGCCACTGGATCCGAAACTGTGATGAATTTCAGTCGATCCTGGAAGGTGCGTATCTCTTCCAGTGTCAGCATAGGTTTCATTTGTTCGGACGGATCATCTTTGCGGTACGTTTGCAGCAGCTGCTTTTCTTCCGCACGGCTGGGGTATCCAAGGTCAATTTGGAACAGAAACCTGTCAAGCTGTGCTTCTGGCAGTGGAAAAGTACCATGATTCGTTTCCACCGGATTTTGGGTTGCCAATACGATGAAAGGTGCCGGTGCAGGAACCGTTTCCCCATCAATCGTTGCCTGCTGCTCCTCCATTATCTCCAGAAGACTCGACTGGGTCTTCGGGGTTGCCCGATTGATTTCGTCAGCGAGGAGAACATTTGTCACAGCAGGCCCTGGGCGTAATTCAAACTCCTGCCGCTTCGGATTAAAAAAACGAATCCCTGTTACATCACTCGGCAGCACATCTGGCGTGAATTGCACCCTGCCAAAATCACCATCCACGACTTTTGCAAATGACTTGGCCAGTTTCGTTTTACCTGTACCTGGGACACTTTCCAGAAGTACATGCCCTTGTGCGAGCAGCGCGATAAACAGTAAATCAACAACTTCTTCGCTTCCAAAAATAACATCATTTAACGCTTCTTTTGCCTCCGCAATCTTTTCCATGCCTGAACCAGCCTTTCCTACCACAGCATATTTTTCGATAATTGATACTATTATCACATAATTTGCAGCAAAATAAAAGACGCCGATTGCACACAGATGGGAACGGAGTACATGAAGCTGTATGGATAAATATATTCTTGTCCGCATACATATCTTTTGTAAATGAAATTCAGGACAAGTCAATGGTGAGAGTGATACAGCATGTTTAAAAAAATAGCCTCCATCCTGTTCGGGAGTATGTTAGTAGGAATTGGCATCAATTACTTCATTATTCCCAATCATTTAGTAGATGGCGGAGTAACTGGGCTTGGTCTGATTGCCAAATACACGCTCGGACTGAAACCGGGGTTGACGATTATCATCTTGAGTATCCCGCTTTATCTGTATGCATGGTTCCGCTTCCGCTCCTTTTTCTACAACGGAGTACATGGTATGCTGACATCAGCATTTTTCATTGACTTATTCCATCCATTGATGGAGCTGCAGACACCCCCTTTGCTTATCAGTTCAATTAGCGGGGGGCTGTTACTAGGTACTGGAGTCGGTCTCATGCTGCTGACCAAGACAAGTTCAGGCGGAAGTGATCTCCTCGCACTCATGCTCTCTAGGGGGACTCCGATAAACGTAGGGGTTTTCATCTTCATGATAGACAGTATCGTCATTACATTTGGCTGGATTGTCATTCACGAAACAACCTTGATCTATTCCGGCCTGATGGTTGGCATGATCGGACTGACAACATCCTTTATTACGAGCACATTTTCTTCATGAAAAAAGCAGCTGCGGGAGCATAACCCTGCAGCTGCTTTTTTTGTAACTCAATATTGAGGTATTCACCTTATTTTGGTACCTGTTCCTTTTTAATCATCTTTACAAAAGCGAAGACAATCAAAAGTAAGATGACAGTAAATGGCAGTGCGGAAGTAAGCGATGCTGTCTGCAGTGCATTCAGCCCACCGGCAACAAGCAAGACAACAGCAATTGCCGTAATCAGGATGCCCCAGACAATTTTTACAGTAAGTGCCGGGTTAAGACTCCCTCTCGATGTCATACTGCCTAGAATATATGTTGCCGAATCAGCGGACGTAACGAGAAACGTGAAAATAAGAAAGATGGACATAAGGGACAGAATCATCTCCATTGGCAGATCGCCAAATGTTTCAAACAAGGCCACAGCCATATCGGCATTGACAGCCTCGGCAATTTGCGTCCCATTAAATAAATCACTGTACATCGCTGTTCCACCAAAGGCCGCAATCCATAGACAAGCAATCAGAGGCGGGACTACCAACACACCAAACACGAATTCACGAATCGTTCTTCCCCTTGACACACGGGCGACAAATGCGCCCACGAATGGTGACCAGGCAGTTGACCACGCCCAGTAGAAGACGGTCCACTCACGCACCCATGTTTCCCCTGAGTATGGCGTCAAACGCAGACTGTACTGCACAAAGTTGGTGAAATAGTCACCCAGCCCCAGCACAAACGTGTTCAGTATAAATACAGTCGGTCCTGCAATAAACACAAAAACAAGCAGCACCAGGCACAAACCCAGGTTCAGATTGCTTAGCCATTTAATCCCTTTGTTCAATCCGGTGCTCGATGAAAGCAAATAAGTAACTAACATGACGGTAGCAATGCCTACCTGAACCCAGACGGATGTAGGTACATGAAAAACAGACTTCAGTCCGCCATTCAATTGCAAAATACCAAGACCCAGTGAAGTCGCAACTCCCATTACGGTTGCAATTACTGCAAGCGAATCGATAGTGCCGCTCAAGGCCCGGTTATTGCCGACAACAGGTTTAATTGCTGTTGAAATCAACCCTTTTTTATCTTTCTTAAACTGGAGAAAAGCAATAATCAGCCCGACGACCGCAAACACGGACCACTGGCTTATTCCCCAATGGAAAAAAGCGTACCCCATCGCAACCCGGGCTGCTTCCTCCGTTTGTGCCTCCAGTCCTGCAAATGGCGTTTCAAAAAAGTGACTCATCGGTTCTGCTACGCCCCAGAAAACAAGTCCGGCACCAAACCCCGCCGAAAAAAGCATCCCAATCCAAGTAAAAAATGGATATTCCGGGCGGGAGTCTTTGGGACCAAGCCGAAGCTTCCCATATTTGGTAGCGGAAAGCGCTACTAGAAAGATAATAAAAATAAATACCGCCAATAAGTAAAACCAACCAAAATTAATGGTCGTAAAACTAAAAAGTGTGTTTGCCGTTTCCTTAAAGGCATCTGTAAAAATGGCCCCGGCAAGGACTAATAGAGCCACTACTGCGGCAGATACGTAAAAAACTGGATTATGATATGTATGTTTTTCCATCAACAGTTCCTTTCTGCTCGTTTTCAAGCAATTATCAAATGTAATGTATCCGAAGCAGCTGAATGTTAAACATGACACATACCATTACTGCAAGAATACAGATCCATGACTGCTTTATACGAAGCATCTTTCCCGCCACCATAAAGTTACGGGGTTCATTATACAGTTTCTGTCGGATATCAGCAAATATTCTAAAAGTGTGTATTCAAAAAGGAGGATGAAGAGGTGTCATTTTTACCGGACTTTTTGAATAACCTCTAAAATAAAAAGACCCGTCCGAAGACAGGTCTTTCTGCTCATTTGATTTAGCGAACTCGCCGTACATGTCCAGCAAAGTGCGAACTCCAGTATGAACTATTCATATCGGCCACCGCAACCCCGCTTTTGTTTTGCGCACCGAGAAATTTGCCGTTACCAAGGTAAATTCCAACATGGCCATTGGTTTTATATGTATTGAAAAACACAAGATCCCCCGGCTTCGCATCACTGTAAGAAACCTTTTTACCGGTTGACTGCAGTGCTGCAGTGCTGGACGGAATCGAAATACCGGCTTGTCCAAATGCCCAGGATACAAACCCGGAACAGTCGAAACCACCAGGTCCCTTTCCGGCTACAACATATGGGGTACCCGTTTGTGTATACCCAGCATTAATTGCAGCGGATACATCTCCTCCACCTGTACCTTTGCCAAGCTGTTTTAGGTTTTCGTCATCAGAAGAGGAAGAGGACACTGACGGTGCCGATGGAGCAGCACTGGTTTGGGAAGACTCCCGGCTCTTGAGTTCCTGTTCAATGGACGCAAGGCTTTGGTCCTTATTCTTCAGCTCCGCCTTCATATTTTGCAGGTTTTCTTGATTCTCTTTCAGCTTTTGCTTATCCACTTCATTCTGTTCCTTCTGTGCCAGAATGGTTTCCTTCATTCCGTCGAGCTCTACTTTCATTGCTTTTAGTTCTTCCAGTTTTTCCTTTTTCTCCTTTTTCTTCTGCTCTAATTCATTTTTATTGGCTTCCTGCTGCGTTACAAGCTTTTCATCAGATTCGGCGATTTTTGACACAGCAGATACACGGGTAACAAGGTCACTGAAACTTTCAGCTCCGAAAATGACATCCAGAAAACTGACATCTCCACCGCTTTTTTGCAGGGAGACGATGCGGTCTTTCATGATTTCTTTCCGTTTTTCAATCTTTTTCTCCAGTTCCTCGACTTCTGCATCTATTGCCGGTATTTCTTCTTTAGCCACGGCAATCTGCTCTTTTGTCTTCTTCATTTTCTCTTGGTTTTTGTTCAGTGCTTCATTCACACTGTCAATTTTTTCATTTAATTCTTCCAGTTCTGCCATGACATCAGCAATCTGCTCTTCTGCTTCAGATAAATTTGTTTTAACCGCTGAACGCTCATCCTGAACATCCTGCAGCTTTTCCGCCCCGGCCGGAGCAGTGAAAAACAGACTTCCTGCCAGAACCACACCGGCTGTAAAACTAATCATACGTTTCAACGTTCATCCCTCCGCTTCCTCATAAAATTTCGTCTTTTTATGTACTGGCTATATATACCTAATGAACGCAACTAAATAATCTATGTCGACTATTAATTGTTTAATAGATTTGGGTAATTTGAATTATAGCATTTAAAAATGACATGCATGTAATAGAAATATTACAATTGTATTTCAAATGTATTTTTATCGAAGTCTCTTTTCGTAAACTTTGTTGGTTTTCCAGTGCAATTGATATAAACTGCGACATAACTTTGTATGAGTGTTAAATCGCCGCTGCGGAAATACACTGGGGTGCTCGTCGCGTTGCAAGCTGATTCGGCGAAGCGTACGCTCCTCGCAACTCGCAGCTAACTCGGTGGATGTTTTGCTCGTCGCTTTCCGTGGGCGGCTGATGAGCCTCCTCATGCTCGTCACGTTGCAAGCTTACCCGGCGAAGCATACGCTTCTCGCAGGTCGCAGATTACTCAGTGAAGTCTTGCTTTGTGCTTGCGCATTGCGGGGTCTCATCTAGGCCTCTGCTCCCACAGGAGTCTCCGTGTATTTCCTTCGCTGGTTTTATTGATTGGAGTAGGAATTATGATAGAAAAACGAATGATCCCACTTCCTAGTCCGGGTGAGTGGAGGGTGGTGACTCCTGCGGGAACAGCACGAGTCTGAAGACCCCGCAGCGGCGGTTTTCCGCGAGGAGGCTGAAGCCGTGCCCGCGGAAAGCATCCACCCGCATCGATCCCGGACTGTGGGCGAGAAATCGTCGTACTTATAGAAAACACTTCAGTAATTATGTCGCATTATATAGAAATTGTTAAGCAGGTTTCATTCTCTGGAATGACGCGAAAAGCAATAATCTTTTAGAAAACAGCCTTATCTAATGACCTTACGTTTTTGAAAATGGTTGCAAACGGGCGATAAAATTGTAAAAATAGGAGATTGACGGAGTTATATTTGGAGATGAAATAGATGAAACATGTTAAATTGCCGGGCAGTCGGGTCATCAAAACCGGTGTCGCCATCTTTATTACAGCCTGGATTTGCCTGTTGCTGGACTGGCCGCCTGTTTTTGCAGTCATTACAGCGATTGTCTCAATAGAACCGACTGTATCGGATTCCATTAAGAAAGGAATTGTTCGGTTTCCGGCATCGGCAATAGGATCGGCATATGCAGTACTTTTTATTTCTTTTTTCGGCAATTCACCATTGACGTACACATTGGCAGCTGTATTTACAATTGTGACCTGTTTCCGGCTTAAGCTGCACGCAGGACTGCTTGTCGCTACACTGACTTCCGTAGCCATGGTCGAAGTTATTCACAGCAATTTTTTAATGTCCTTCTTCATTCGGCTCGGCACAACAACGACTGGACTTGCTGTATCCACTATTGTCAATATGTTTGTGCTGCCTCCTGATTACACACAGGAAATCACCAAACGGGTGTACTCGATTGCATATAAAACGGGTATTGCAGTTGAGAAGGTTTTTTGTGATATTCTGGACGATGAACACGAGGTGGTTGTCGTGGAACAGGACTTGACGGATCAGATTGACAAAGCTATCCACCAGACGGAGGAGCTTATTCAGTTTCAAAAAGAAGAGGCAAAATATCACCCGCTTGCCGGAAGTGAATGGACGCGATTTCAAGCTGAACAGGAGCAGCTTGTCCGGCTGCGGCTGATTCATTATCATACCGATAATCTGATTCATACATCGTTCAGCACGATGGAACTCCCTGCTGAGAAGCGGCTCGCCATCCGTAATGCAGCTGAAGAACTTGCGGCGTCACTGAAAGACCCCAATTTATATTATAAGAAGGAGCATACGGAGTGGCTGCACCAACTAACCGGCCTGTTCTGGGATCATAATGAGGAAATCACAATCAAGAAGAAACAGCACCCAACCAGTTTTCGGCCGGAATTAATTTTGCTGTATGAGCTTGTCTCTATCTACCATCTGGTTGAGCGATATTACAAGTTAGAGCCACAATAACAGATTGAGCCGTGAACCCTGGGCTAATACTCTCTGCACAGGCAGTAGAGCTCAGCCCGGGATTTCATTTACCAGCAGTTCATAAGAGTTTTTCCTTGCTTCATAGCAGTGCGTATTGGTCAGGATCATCCATTCATCCGTGTTATATTGTGTTTTCAAATGGGCAAGCTCCTGTTTCACCTCAGCAGGATTGCCAACAATGGTCTGGTTACGCATCTTGCGGACCATAGCCATGTCCTCATCGGAGTACGTGTAATTTTTCGCCTCTTCCACGGAAGGCAATTTGCCATCTCCCTCCCCTTTCGCCTGCTGAACGCTCCACAACTGACTGCTCATGGCGAGTTCTTCCGCTTCAGCTGTTGTTTCAGCACAAATGACGGATACTGCTACAATCTTTTTTGCTTCTTTGTCCGGGTGCTTTTCCGTCATTGTTTTCGCATACCGCTGCATAATGCTCGGACCATCCTGATTACTCATG
The DNA here is from genome assembly GCF_042685205.1 of Lentibacillus juripiscarius. Taxonomy (NCBI): domain Bacteria; kingdom Bacillati; phylum Bacillota; class Bacilli; order Caryophanales; family Bacillaceae; genus Lentibacillus; species Lentibacillus juripiscarius. The sequence continues at coordinate 36,083 of NZ_JBHUNA010000022.1, read as the reverse complement.
AAATGGCCGAACACATACGGCAGTCCGTATTCTGCCGCCAAAATTGCACTCTTTTCACTTGTACCCAACAGCCACGCCTCCGGTGGTGCTTCCGGTACAGGTGACGGCTTTATTTTAGCGTACATATCATCTTTGGAAAAATCTTGCTGTAAAAATTTGCGCAATTCATCAAGTGATTCCGGCATATGCCGCACATTTTCCAAAAAGTTTCCAGAAAGAGCCATTGATGCTTCCGCAGATCCGCCCGGCGCTCGCCCAATGCCCAAATCTACGCGGTCTGGATACAGTGTCGCCAGCAAATTATACGTCTCCGCCACGCGGAACGGCTTATAATGCGGAAGGAGGACAGCACCTGCACCGATTCGAATGCGTTCTGTTCTTGAACCGATAATTCCAAGCATCACATCGGGATTCGGACACGCCAGACCACCCATATCATGATGCTCTGCAATCCAATAACGTGTATACCCTAATCCGTCTGCTTTAACCGCCAAATCAACAGAAGCGTGCAACGCCTCCTGTGCAGTACTGCCTGAAGCAATAGGCGACTGGTCTAATATACTCCATTTCATTCATGATACCTTCTTTCCTGTGAAATTAACTCAGCAGCTTTCTTTTCATTTGAAATCCTATTGCTATACATCTATTGTTGGTATATACTTTGGAAAATTGCTAACGTGTGAAAAGGTGCTGATATTGTTGAGTTTTTCTATTCGTGAGCCAGTCAATGGGCTCACCCACTTATTTGGCGCAATCATGTCGGTCATTGGCTTGGCTGCCTTAATTGTTAAAGCACTGGAGACATCCGGATCGATCCTTGCTGTAGCCGCTGTCACTATCTTCGGTACAAGCATGATTCTTTTATACAGCGCTTCGGCAACCTATCATATGGTGGTTGCACGGGATCATATAATCGCCTTTCTGCGCCGGGTTGACCACTCCATGATTTTTGTGCTGATTGCCGGAACCTATGCACCATTATGTCTGATCAGCCTGCGTGGCAATACCGGCTGGGTGCTCTTTGCGGTAATAGCGGGCATCGCCTGTGCTGGGGTCACTTTCAAGCTAGTCTGGTTTCATGCGCCCAGATGGTTATCAACTGTATTATATATCGCCATGGGCTGGATTGTCATTTTCTTCAGCCCGCTGCTTGCTCCGATTATCGGAACTGCAGGCATGCTAATGCTTCTCTTCGGTGGTGTGTTTTATACGATTGGCGGATTCATTTACTGGCTCAAGCCACGGTTTTTGTCATTTAAACACATGGGATTCCATGAAATCTTTCACGTTTTTATACTGATTGGCAGTCTCTTTCATTTCATCTGTGTGTACGGCTACGTGCTTTAATACTGCAGTGGCAGAGACTTGCGATAATGTTACCCCCCTGTGGCAATGCGCAGGGGGGTTTGTCTATCGAATGAACAGATCACTTCAAGCATTCTTCTAAATTGGCGTCAATCAGCTTCAGGTCTTCTTCATCCAGTCCAAACGCATCTGCTGTGAGCTGATCGATTCGTTCATTCAGCTTTTCTTCCTGTACATTCAGTGCACCCATCGCTTTTCCTTTGTCTTTAGAATACATATCCTGTCTCGCGGTATGCAAAAGATTGCTTTTTTCCCGCTGGACTTGCAGCATTTGTATAACTGCTTCCGATATCTGTTTCATTTTCTGTTCCGAAACTTCCGGGACCGGAAACTTTTCCAAATCTTTCACTTTCAATTGCGGAAATGTTCTGCGCTGGAACTTGTCAAATTTATAGATGAACCAGAACGTCATGATCCTGGAATTGATTACACCTAAAAGAAACATAGGGTCTCTTTGAAAGTCGATAATATTATTGGAGTTACGGTCGTTTACTATTTCTTTTTCCGTGTAGACAGCATGGATTGCATATGTTGATTTGGAAGGAATCTGCCTTACTAAAATCCTTGGTGACGTGAAGAGTTCCTCCTTCCGTCTGGCGGCGAGGTTCGGGCCATATTGAAGCCAGCTGCCTCCCCAGTCCATAGAATAGCGGCACACATCCCGCCCTTCCAAATACATCCAATATGTATTGTCTATTTGATGGTCACTGTGGTATACCCTGTTTTCTTTCATTGCTTTTGTCTGGGGTGGTTCACCTTTGCCAACTTCGTATGCCACCAGTCCCGATTTCACTGTGGCAATTAATCCTAATTCACGGCTGCCTCCTTCTATCTTTTTCATGATGTCCAGAGCGCGGCGGTTTTTCATCAGTGAAATATTAATGATGCTTTCGTCATCGAGCAATGCATCCGGCTGTACTTCGGCGACAATATCCGTCTTGCCATTACCATATTCACCTAACTTCACCGTTGTCGGTGCTGTTTTCTGGAAAATGATAAAACACGTATCCACATCTGCCTGTTCAAACATGGGTTCGTATATGTTGATAATCTTCAGGTTGCCTGTATGCTCCAGTAAAAATCGGCGCATCTTTTTAAAGGAATCAATCGTCAGGCATGTATTAGGGACAATAAATGCAAACCAGCCGCCGTCGTTCAGCAAATGGTACGAGCGTTCGATAAATAACAGATAGGAATTAAGCTGGTAGTCAGCCAAGTGATAATAGGTACGAAAATACGCTTTTTCCGCATCCGTGAATGCCTTATCCCTTTCGAAAACATATGGCGGATTGCCGATAACAATATCAAACCCGCCCGCCTTCATAATCTCCGGAAATTCCTTATGCCAGTCAAATGCCTGGTTGGAAACCGCCGGATCAGTAATAATTGAATTTCCTGATTTGAAGTTGTCAGCCAATGATGCCGACTGCTTCGTTTTGCCGGCGGTTTTAAGCCACAGCGTTAGCTTGCATATTTCAATGCTCTCTACATTCAAATCGACACCGAACAAATTATTATTCAGGACAGAGCGATAGCTGGTCGTTGCACCTAATTCTTTATTGATTTTGTCCATTTCCAAAACCAGCATATCAAACGCCGTATTCAGGAATGCGCCACTTCCTGCGGCGGGATCAAGAATTTTAACCGATTCCAGCCGTTCCTGCAATTCATGGTAAAAAGTTTTGTCCTCCTCTGCCGGCAATTCTCCTTTTCTATCTTCTATCCAGCTGTTCAATGTTTCCTCCAGTAATAGTCTGGTAACACCTGAAGATGTATAAAATACTCCATCCTTCTTCCGTTTCCCTCCCACCGGATTCAATGTTTCGTTCAGGTTTTCCGCTTTTATGGCTTCCATGTCATTGATCGACTGTTCAAAAACATGCCCTAGTATATTCACATGAAGCTCTGTCGAAAAATCATAATTGATTATCTTTTCAAACGACGAAAAAATATCATCTTGAATAACTAGTTTGTCTAATTCGGTATCTTTCTTAAATAGGCCGCTATTGATCCCGTTGATACCCATCTCTGGATTTCCTTTATCAATCGAATCGAACCATTCTTTCAGCTGAGCCCATAGAGTTGTTCCATTTCTGTCAGACGATTGTTCGTTGGCTTGAACGATATCCCGGAATAGATGAGCTGACACCAGGCCAGTGTCCTCGCAAAAACAAATGAATATAACACGATCTAGAATTTTTTGTGCCTTTTTAAAAATAACTAAATTGCTGCATTCTCTATTATGTTTCCGTAAATGCCCGAACAATTCTTCCCGGATCTCCTGATAGTCCTGATAAAAAGCTTTGAAAATATCGTGTTCTGTACCCCTATTGTGATACCGGTTATCTGTTTCATTCCTGCTCAGTGTAGTATACCGCATTGTTTCACCCGCTTATAAATGGTGCAAATCACCCACATTATAGCACAAATAGTATAAGTGATCGTCCAGTTTTGACATACCAAAACGATTCGTGTATAGTACGAAATGTACGAACATTTAATTTGATTTTTAATATAACATTCGTTTATTAGGAGAGATATTCATGGAAAACGTATTCGATTATGAAGATGTACAGCTGATTCCGGCCAAATGTGTCGTGAACAGCCGATCTGAATGTGACACATCCATTACTTTAGCTGGACATACGTTTAAACTTCCGGTTGTACCGGCCAACATGCAAACGATTATGGACGAGGACATAGCGGCTGAGCTGGCTGCCGGCGGATATTTTTATGTCATGCACCGGTTTGAACCAGATAAACGTCAGGCTTTTATTCAGGATATGAACAAACGCGAATTGTTCACTTCTATCAGCGTCGGTGTTAAACAAACAGAATATCCGTTTATTGAACAACTTGCGAATGAACAGCTTATACCGGATTTCATTACCATCGATATTGCGCACGGCCATGCAAATGCGGTCATCAACATGATCCGCCACATTAAAGAACATTTGCCAAACAGTTTTGTGATTGCTGGTAATGTTGGCACACCGGAAGCTGTAAGAGAACTGGAACATGCTGGTGCAGATGCAACCAAAGTTGGTATAGGCCCTGGAAAAGTATGCACAACAAAATTAAAAACGGGTTTCGGAACCGGGGGCTGGCAATTAGCGGCACTAAGATGGTGCGCCAAGGCAGCGACTAAACCAATCATTGCTGATGGCGGTATCCGGACACATGGCGATATTGCAAAATCCGTCCGTTTTGGTGCGACGATGGTCATGATTGGCTCCCTGTTTGCCGGTCACGATGAATCCCCTGGTGAAACAGTTGAAAAAGATGGGAAACGGTATAAAGAATACTTTGGTTCAGCTTCGGAATTCCAAAAGGGTGAAAAGAAAAATGTAGAAGGAAAGAAAATGTACGTGGAGCATAAAGGTTCGTTAAAAGATACATTGCAGGAAATGGAACAGGATCTGCAATCCTCCATATCCTATGCCGGTGGGTCTAGTTTAGAAGCGATCCGTCATGTGGATTATGTCGTCGTGAAAAACTCCATATTTAATGGGGATAAAGTATATTAGTCATGGAACCAACGCAAACACCTGCACCATATTTCATTTTACAAAGGAACAGGAATTGACAGACGTATTATTTGCGTATACCATAATAGCTAACTGAATAATTAAAAAAACACTAGGGGAGCATTGCATTGCTGAGAAAGGTAAGTCTTGACCCTTTGAACCTGATCTAGTTCATACTAGCGTAGGGAAGTGGAAATGATGAAGGATTTATGGATGTAGTCAGTTTTGCTTTAGCGGTAAATGATTTTTTATGCTCCCCCTAGTGAAATAGGAGAGGAGCTATTTACTATGGAACAAAAATTCAGTGATCGCGTTTTTGAGCGGGTAAAACCTTTGTGGAATTCTTATTTGGAGCATCCCTTTGTCAAAGGTATCGGCGAAGGGAATGTAGATGAAGAAAAGTTTAAGCACTATATGAAACAGGACTATATTTACTTAATTGAATACTCTCGCGTATTTGCAATTGGAGCTGCAAAAGCGCATAACTTAAAGACAATGACGATGTTTGCAAATTTACTTTCCGGTACAATGAATTATGAAATGGATTTACACCGGGAGTACGCAGCGAGATTCGGCATTTCAAATGAGGAATTGGAAGCAACCGAACCGTCCGCTACAGTTACAGCCTATACAAGCTATATGTTAAATAAAGCGCAAAACGGCGGCGTTGAAAATGCGATCGCATCGGTTTTGGCCTGCGCATGGAGTTATAATTTTATCGGAAAAGAACTTGCCACATGGCCAGGTGCAACCGAACATGAGCTTTATGGAAATTGGGTTAAATTGTATTCGTCGGAAGAATTCACAAAAATCGCGGAAGACTGCATCAACCTTATTAATAATATCGCGGAAGGAAAACCTGAGCATGAACAGAAAGAACTAGAAGAAATTATTGTAAAGACAAGTTATTTTGAATATATGTTTTGGAATATGGCCGAAAATAAATCATTCTGGCCAGTCGAACCAACTGTATAACATAACTCGTAAACTTCCTTCTTTTAATTTAGGGGGAAGTTTTTTCATACAATACCTAGTTTTAAAATAACAGTCTCAGCACAGGCGCAAAGACGAATTTTCGGTCTTTGCGTTTTTTTATAACGTCAAAAAGAGAAAGTGTGGACGACCTCACAAGAATACTTCGGCACACGCCATGCGACAGATGGAATGGCTGAGTCTTTCTAAGTACCTGCGGGACAGCCCTTAAGCAATTGACATCCAACTGGAGCAGGTGTATACTTTCCATAGTCAATAAAAGTTTCCTTAGGTAAACATTTAGGTGTGCACAAAACAAAAATGCCATAATTAATCAATTTTTAATCATTGAAACATATTCTGACCATTAACGGATCAAAATATAGGAGAGGAGCATTAATTATGTTTGATTTTTTTCTGGAATTGAATCCAATCGCACAGGCAACGATTGCTACTCTTTTCACATGGGGCATGACTGCATTAGGTGCAGCACTGGTTTTCACAACAAAAGGGTTCAATCAGCGTTTTATGGACAGTATGCTTGGTTTTGCCGGCGGTGTCATGATTGCCGCAAGTTTCTGGTCGTTACTTGCGCCAGCATTAGAGAAGGCGGAGGGAGGTCCTGTGCCAGCATGGGTTCCCGCCGCAATTGGCTTTTTGCTTGGTGGCTTTTTCTTATGGGGAGCAGACAAATTACTCCCGCACCTTCATCCGGGTTTAAAGATGGATCAGGCTGAAGGAATCAACCCGGAAAGAAAAAGACGGAGTACGCTGCTTGTTTTGGCAGTTACATTGCATAACATTCCGGAGGGGCTTGCTGTTGGTGTTGCTTTCGGAGCAATTGCCGCCGATCTGCCAATGGCTTCACTCGGCGGTGCCATTGCACTAGCTCTCGGCATTGGAATTCAGAACTTTCCAGAGGGATTGGCCGTTTCGATGCCGCTTCGTCGTGAAGGAATGGCACGAAGGAAAAGTTTCTTTTATGGACAGATGTCTGGCATGGTCGAACCGATAGCCGGTGTCATTGGAGCATTGGCGGTTACTATTATGCAGCCCCTTTTGCCGTATGCACTCAGTTTTGCGGCAGGAGCAATGATTTTCGTCGTGGCTGAAGAAGTCATCCCAAGCTCACAGGAAAACGGCAATAAAGACCTTGCCTCCATGAGCGTCATGTTCGGATTCGCCATCATGATGATTCTCGATGTTGCATTAGGTTAACGGGACGCGGGGACTGTCCCTTGTCCCGCTCCCACCCCTCTTGCCCAAACAACCTACATCGTCTTTAGCAGCCCGACAAAATGATACATAATCATGGCGGTCAGACCCCAAATGACATTCCCATCATACTGATAAAAAAGCTCATCCCTGCTGCGCTCATTCCAGTTATAATTTTTCCCGCCCTGGATGAGTTCAAAAGGAAAGTCTTTTTCAGGCATGGGCTGGTATGCCACTTTATATTTTTCTGGTTCAGTTTCCAAAAAAAATGACAGTGGTACGTTAAACACCCGTTCCACTTCGGACTGATTTGGCTGAATCTGTTCTGGATTTATAATTCTGCCGGCGAACGGATAGACAATTCTTGTATCGGAAACGAGATAATCAAACGGGAAAACATCGCTTACCGCTGACTGTTCAATCCCCAATTCCTCCGACGTTTCCCTAATCGCACATTGACGCTCATCCGAATCACAGCTGTCAATCTTCCCGCCCGGAAAGCAAACATCCCCCGGCTGACTGCGCATATGCATGGCTCGAACCTCAAACAAAATATAGGGTTCACCGTGATCCTTTTCAACGATTGGAATGAGAACGCCATATTCACGGTATTGTTCCCGTCCCAGAATAGATGGACGATAATGCTTTAACTTCGTAGTAATATCTCCTATATCCAACTCACACACCTCCGTCACACACTTTTCATTATACAGGTCTATGTACAAGAACAACAATCATACTTACTTATAGAGGTTGTTCAAAAAACCCGGTGAAAATGACACATCGACGGGTGCAGAAGTCACCACACTCGCACTTATAGGAGTTTGCCAAACCGGTAAAGGTAGTATTTTCTTTTAGAGGATAACGTTTCTGCGGAGTATAATTTTTTAAAGAAAAAGACTATTCTTTTTTATAAGGTATGGTAAAATGAATATCCCCCTTTTAGAAAGGGGGTGGTAGATATGGAGACGTCTTAATTCTTTTAACGTCTATTATTAATTTGACAGTTGCTGTTATTAACTTGACAGCCGTCATTTTAACAAGACGAAAAAAGAAAATGGACTCCCTCATTAATAGAGAAAGTCCAAGAACCCACGGAGAGGATTAAATACCTCTCCTCCCATATTCTTCTCTAAGAGTAAACTATTTACGAAAAATACGCAAGGAAGAAGTGATAATATGCTTTGGATTTCGCTTTTTATTTCTATAATTGCATTGGTCATATCCGTATATACATTAATTTTATTAAAAAACAATAAATAAAACCACCAACATATGTATTGGTGGAGACGGTGGGACGTGCTCTTCCATGCTTTCACATGGCACTGACTATATCTTGAACCTGATTATCCCAGGTTCTCCGGCGTCTTATGCGAAATAGTTTATTTGCCTATTGAAGTTGAAGGCAGCATTCCGCATCCTAGTACTACCTGCCCTCAGGCAGCCTATGAGTCGATACACGGCTGTTGGATTACTCCACATACCGCTCGGTGTTGCCCTATTGCCTCTAATTTGTTGCCAAGATTATCTCCATACAACTTAGGTTTCACCGATAAAGCCGGATTATCACTTTTGTGTTACCACAAAAGGCGACTAATTACTAATCGAACCCACGTCCAGAGATATCGCCACTCAGATCACTACACGCTTAGTTGGTATATTATCATTCGCTTACCTCGCAGCCTACCAACAGGCTTTGAGGAAGCTAGTCTGATTCGTTTCAGCCAATATCCTCAGACGGTGGACACTGGATTAGCCCGCTTCATTTGAGACCCTTCAATCTGCTCCACGGGCGAGAGCAGGAAGGATCGCTCTAGGCAGTGCTTAGGCAGCTGCTAGAGCTGGTGAATTGTTTTCTTCGCCAGTTATATTTAGGCAATAACGTTTTACGAGCCGTAACCTCGACGTGCGATCTGAGCTCGATCTATCCCTGTCGAATCCGTAACGTCCCCATATAATAAAGATGGAGAATACGCTCGGATAGAGCGAGCATTATTCATTTATTTGTTTGTCATCACGACAATACTTATTGTAACACATCAGCGGCAGAAGTCAAGCACGGCTGAGCGTCACTGCATGCTTTCCTTGACAGCACGATCGGCGTCTCGTTTCATTTGCTTGCGTTTCAGATCTTCCCGCTTGTCGTATTTCTTTTTTCCTTTTCCTATACCAATAAGCACTTTTGCCACGCCATTTTTAATATAGACCTTCAGTGGCACGAGGGAGTAGCCTTTTTGATGAATCTGACCGGCAAGTTTATCGATTTCTTTCCGGTGCAGAAGCAATTTGCGTGACCGAGTCGGGTCATGGTTGAACTGATTCCCCTGTTCATACGGAGCAATATGCATATTAACAAGCTGCAGTTCCCCGCGGCGATCAATTCTGGCATGGGAATCTTTTAAATTCACACGGCTAGCACGGATGGATTTAATTTCTGTTCCTCTCAGAACAATGCCAGCTTCAATGGTTTCTTCGATAAAAAAATCATGTCTTGCTTTTTTATTCTGTGCAATTAATTTCCCGGTTCCTTTTGGCATACCTACATCCTCCCACTACATGCGTGGCCTTTATTTTAACAGATAAAAGCTTTTTTTCCAATTATCCGGACAGTGACGTTACAAAAAAGACTAACATGGTGCACACGCACAGCACATTAGTCTTTTTCAGATTCATTCTTTCACCGCAGTCCCATCAGTCATTTTTTAACCTTTTTCGCCTTAATTTTTTTCCTTCCCTTTTTCTTAGGCGTCGGGGCGGGGTTCGCCAATTCAAAATCAACAACACGTTCATCCAGGTTGACTTTTACCACGCGAACGTCCACTTCTTCCCCAATCTTGTACATGTTGCCGGTTCGCTCGCCTATCATAGCATGGCTGCGATCGTCATAGTGATAGTAGTCATCGGTCAAATAGCTGACATGGACAAGCCCTTCAATCGTGTTTTCCAGCTCGACAAACAGCCCGAAATTTGTAATGGAACTGATCACGCCGGTAAACTCTTCTCCAATTTTATCTTCCATGAATTCGGCTTTTTTCAGATCATCGGTTTCTCGTTCCGCGTCAACGGCTGCCCGCTCCGTTTCCGATGAGTGGCGGGCAATCTCCGGCATTCTTTCTTTCCAATGGTTTGTCGTTTGCTGATCCATTTGTTTGTTAATCAGATACGTTCGGATCAAGCGGTGTACAATTAAGTCCGGATAACGCCGGATTGGAGAAGTGAAATGGGTGTAAAAATCCGTCGCCAAGCCAAAGTGCCCGACACTCTGCGGGTCATATTTCGCCTGCTGCATGGAGCGCAGCATAAGTTTAGACACAATCATTTCTTCCGGCTTGCCTTTTACTTCTTCAATCACTTTCTGCAATGCCTGCGGATGAACTTCATTGGCAGTTCCTTTGACCACATAGCCAAGCCCTGCTATAAATTCAAAGAAATGTTGCAATTTACTTTCATCCGGGTCCTGGTGAATCCGGTGAATAAAAGGTACGTCCATCCAATGGAAGTGCTCAGCAATCGTTTCATTCGCTGCCAGCATAAATTCCTCAATCAGGCGTTCAGCAACTGACCGTTCCCTTAGAACAACATCTTCTGGCTTGCCGCTGTCATCAACCAGAACCTCGGCTTCCTTGAAGTCAAAGTCAATTGCGCCGCGGCCCATTCGCTTCCCGCGCAGAATTTCAGCAAGTTTTTCCATATTCTCAAACATAGGGACAAGCGGTTTGTATTGCTCGTGAACAGATGCATCCTTTTCGACAAGAATTTTATTGACATCCGTGTAGGTCATCCGCTCGTCTGTTTTGATGACACTCTGAAAAATTTCGTGACCAACCACTTCACCTTTGTTATCAATCTCCATTTCACATCCAAGTGTTAGCCTGTCCACCTGGGGATTCAGGGAACAAATACCGTTGGATAGCCGATGTGGAATCATTGGAATGACCCGGTCAACCAAATAGACACTGTTTCCGCGCTCAAACGCTTCCTTATCAATTGGTGTATTTTCTTCGACGTAATAACTGACATCGGCAATGTAAACACCAAGCTTGTAATGGCCATTCTCCAATTTCTCTACCGAAACAGCATCATCCAAATCTTTGGCGTCCGCCCCGTCAATGGTGACGATTTGTTTATCACGCAGGTCACGACGGTTCTCCAGTTCAGCTGGATCAATTTCATCTGGTGTATTGGCAGCCTGCTCCAAGACCTCTTCCGGAAAGTCCATTTTAATGCCATGCTTATGGATGATTGAAATGATATCTATTCCAGGGTCATTTTTATGACCAAGAATATGAACGATCTCCCCTTCTGCGCTCATTCGGGCTTCTGGATATTTAGTAATGAGAGCTATCACCTTATGACCGTTGACCGCACCACCTGTCTGGTTTTTGGGTATAAATATATCGTTCGGTATCCGCTTGTCATCCGCAATCACAAATCCGAATGAACCACTGTCATCAAACGTCCCGACCACCTGATGGGTCGCACGCTCCAATATACGAATAACCGTCCCCTCTGGCCTATTTCCATCTGCATTTCTTTTTTCAATACGCACCAGTACCACGTCATTATTCATTGCTGAGGCCAAATCCGAATGATGGATATAGATATCGGACTGGTTATCATCATCAGGGATCAGGAACGCAAACCCTTTTGCATGCATTTGAATTTTCCCGCGGACAAGATTCATTTTCTCCGGAAGTCCGAAGCGATTTTTGCGTGTTCGAACCAATTCACCGCTTTCCTCAAGTTCATTGAGGGCTTGCACCAGCTCTTTGAATTCCACAGCTTCCTGCAGCTGCAGTTCATCCTCCAGTTCCTGGACAGCGAGCGGCTTCTCGCTATGTTCGTTAAAATAATTCCTTATCCGCTCTATCATCATTTCACTCATTATCTCACCTTCTTTCGTTAGTATTATTCACGTATTTTCTAAATAATAATCATCAACAAATAATTATACCTGCCAATCAAGGGATTCCAAAAATTGATAAATATCCTCGTGAAGTTGCTCTTTTTCCTTGTCCATAGTAATGACGTGACCGGAGTGCTCATACCATTTTATATCTTTTTCGTCAGTTTCCACATTGTCATAAATATAGGAAGCGCTGTCCGTGTTGATCATTTCATCCTGCCGTGCCTGGACAACTAATGTTGGTGTGTAGATGGTATCAATCTGGTTATGGACTTCCGTTATTAAGTCAGCCAGATCTTCAAACATACTCTGGGATTGGTCAACAAGCTGCTGGACTTCGTTTTCAATGGTATCTTTATCTTTCCCTTCCAGCTGCTTGAATTCCCTCGCTTTAAATTTATATCCTTTCGTCAGCTCTTCCTTGTTGTCAAAAAACATCGGGGCACACATTGGAATGACCCCTTTCACTTGTTTCGAATAAGCCAATTTCAAGCTCATTACTCCACCGAGTGACAGTCCAGCGACTGCTATTTCTGAGTATCCCAGCTCTTTCAGATGGTTGTAAGCATTGACGGCATCCTCCCACCATTCGTCGGCACCGGCTTTCACAAGTTCCTCCGGTTCCTTCCCGTGGCCACGGTAAATTGGTGCATGACTGGTATACCCTTTCTTTTCCAGAAAGCGTCCAAGCATACGCACATCGGCTGAATGTCCGGTGAACCCATGCAGCAGCAGGACCGCCCGGGGACCCGCTTCAAATGTAAATGGTTTCGGCAATTTAATTTTCATGACTATTTCATCTCCTTCTGCATCAGATCTCCATATCCTATACCTTACCCTAATATGTATACTTTGGAAATAAATAAACCCTTATCACATTACCGCGATAAGGGCCAATCACTATTGCAGAACATACGCACTAAGAAACGCCAAAACGAAAAAAAGCACTCCGGTCACAACAGTTGCGCGGTGCAGGAACAAATCCGCTCCACGGGCTTTCTGCTTGCCAAACAATTGCTCCGCTCCACCTGAAATCGCTCCGGAAAGACCGGCGCTTTTCCCGGATTGCAATAAAATAAGAACAATCATAATAATTGCATCAATCAGTAAAACAATATGGACAAGACCTTCCATCTATCGAGCACCTCCTCAACGGGCAAATACCTATTTGTACTTTAGCATAGTCAACGTGCACACCGCAAGTTTTTCCTTAAAGAGGTTGTTTATAAAGTCCGGTAAAAATGACGCTTCGAAATTTCGACGCACAGGACGTTGCGGACTTAGCCGACCGCCTCTTCCCTTTTTATCCTCCTTTTTGAACACATACTTTATGTTTGGACGTTTTTCTATATTCATTCTATCATAATAAGACCAATACTTCTCGAAATGGGTGGGATTTTGAATGAAAGAAACAGATTGGCTTTGTCGGCCCGACCATACTGCCATTTTCATGCGAAAGTGGGAAACTGCAGTTAAGAAGCCGACAGCGGTCGTGCAAATTGCCCATGGGATGCTCGAACATATTGGACGCTACCATGAATTCGCTTCGTTCTTAACCAAACACGGGATTACCGTTTATGGAAACGATCACCGCGGGCACGGGCGAACCGGTGACAATCAGGGGCTATTTGGCTATTTTGCTGACACAGATGGATTCGATAAAGCAACGGACGATATACAGGCAGTTACCGAACACATCAAAGAGGAGTTTCCCGACACACCATTATTCCTGATGGGACATAGCATGGGGTCCTTTCTGGCGAGACGGTATATGCAGCAATACAGCCGACTTTTGGATGGTGTGATTTTATCCGGGACCGGCTATTATGAACCTAGTTTCAGCCGGGGCGCAGCACGAATTGCCGCATCCCTTCCGCAGAAAGAAAAAGCGGTATGGCTGAACAGACTCGCCTTTTCTTCCTATAACAGGCGCATACCAGACCAACAAACAGCAGTCGACTGGCTAACACGTGATGACGCAATTGTCAGGAAATACCTCGAAGACCCATACTGCGGCTTTGTACCGACAGCCGGCTTTTTCAAAGATTTAATGACAGGATTAACGGTTATTCACGATAACAAACGCAACCAGCATATCCCCTCGGAGTTACCTATGCTTATTATAAGCGGAGCAGAAGATCCGGTAGGCGGCTATACGAGAGGTGTCTGGAAAACAGCGCACCTCTACAAGAATGCTGGTCTGAACAGGATGACCGCTACGTTCATGGAGGGCGGGCGTCACGAAATATTGAACGAAATTAACCGGCAGGAAGTGTACAGGCATGTCCTTGATTGGATAAACCAGCTCAACAGTTGACATTTCTTGATTCTATTCGCTAAAAAAGTGTAAAATATAACATGGATGAAGGAGTAAATTTTTATCGAAGGGTTGGTCTGAAGATCATGATTGAAGGAATTGCTGCATCCAGCGGGATAGCGATAGCAAAAGCGTATCAGCTTGTCACGCCGGAATTAACATATGAAAAGAAATCAATCGATGACCCAGCCAGTGAAGTGAAACGGCTGGACGATGCGCTTGCCATAGCTAAACAGGAACTGGAAAAAATCAGAGAACATACCAAAAAAGAAATGGGCGACGAGCATGCAGAGATTTTCTCAGCACACCTGCTTGTCCTCGACGATCCCGAACTGATTAATCCGATTAAAGACAAAATAAACAATGATCACGTCATGGCAGAAGCAGCACTGGAAGAAACCACCAACATGTTCATCGACATGTTCAAAAATATGGATAACGCGTACATGCGTGAACGTGCAGCAGACATTCAGGATGTGACCAAACGAGTATTAGCACACTTACTAGGGGTAACATTCCCGAATCCTGCTTTAATTGATGAGGAAGTCGTTGTGATTGCCGGGGACTTAACACCATCGGACACGGCACAATTAAACCGCGAATTTGTACAAGGATTTGCAACCGACGTCGGCGGCCGGACATCGCACTCTGCCATCATGGCCAGGTCACTGGAGATTCCTGCAGTCGTCGGAACGAAAGAAGTAACCGATTCAGTAAAACAAAATGACACGGTCATCGTTGACGGTCTCGAAGGAAAAGTGATTGTCAATCCTTCCAAGGAAGAACTGAATGCCTATAAAGAGAAACAAGCCAACTTTGAAAAACAAAAAGAAGAATGGGCTAAATTAAAAGATGAGCCAACCATTACTGCCGATGAAGAACAGGTTGAACTGGCTGCTAATATTGGAACACCTGATGACGTCGATGGTGTCCTTGACAATGGTGGCGAGGGAATCGGCTTATACCGCACCGAATTCCTGTATATGGGCAAAAACCAGCTTCCTTCTGAAGAGGAGCAATATAAAGCATATAAAACGGTACTTGAAAAAATGGGAGACAAGCCAGTCGTGGTCCGTACCCTTGATATTGGCGGGGATAAAGAGCTAAGTTATCTTGATTTACCGGATGAGCTTAACCCGTTCCTCGGTTTCCGCGCGATTCGGTTCTGCCTGGAAAACGAACACATTTTCAGGACGCAGCTAAGGGCATTATTACGTGCAAGCGTGCATGGCAACCTAAAAATCATGTTCCCGATGATCGCAACGCTCGATGAATTCCGTCAGGCAAAGGCCATTCTGACGGATGAGAAGCAAAAACTGAAGGACGAAGGGACCGATTTTGCAGATGGCATTGAAGTCGGCATCATGGTAGAAATTCCTTCGACTGCCGTCACAGCAAAACAATTTGCCAAAGAAGTGGACTTTTTCAGCATCGGCACAAATGACCTGATTCAATATACAATGGCTGCCGACCGGATGAATGAACAAGTATCCTACTTATACCAGCCTTACCACCCGGCCATTTTAAGCCTTGTAAGCAATGTCATTGACGCTGCACACAGTGAAAATAAATGGGTTGGCATGTGCGGTGAAATGGCCGGTGATACTATTGCAATTCCAGCATTATTGGGACTTGGACTGGATGAATTCAGCATGAGCGCCACATCCATCCTTCCGGCCCGCACACAGATTCGGGGATTGTCCAAAGAAAAAATGGCATCCTTTAAAGAAAAACTGCTGACCATGAGCACCACGGAAGAAGTGGTCGAATTTATAAAAGAAAAAACGGAATAACCATTGAAAAATCCCGGAACCCTCGCATCAGGGCCCCGGGATTTTTTGATTTAGGGTTTTGGTTGATATCCCTTGCAGTGCGGGTGCGGCAGGAATTAGTTCGTCGGAAGTGGATATTATACCACTTACTCAGAAATGATCTCCATTTTTTCTGTAATCGGTGTTCTCCCTTTATGACGCGGAACTTTTTCCGGATAACCGATTTGCATAACCGCTGCGATTTTTACCGCCTCAGCGTCAAGGCCGATATCCGCGGCAAACGTCTTATCATGCATGTAAGGTGTAATCGTCCAAAGCATGCCAACACCGTATTCCCACGCTGCCAATTGCGCATTTTGTATAAAAGCACAGACAGCAGCATATTCTTCCTCATAGCGCACGTCGCTGGTTTCTTTTTCAAAATAAATCAAGGCATGATGCGGAATGGCCGTCAGGAACCGTCTCATTGATTCAATCGTTTTCGCAGCTTTCGCATCATCAGCAGAACCTAGCATACCAATCCGCTGATAGCTTGCTATAATCGCATCGACGAATGACCGTTTCCCTTCCTGCTGGTACAGCTTAATATTCCATGGCTCTTTCATATAGTGAGTGGGAGCATATGATCCATAAGTAAAAATCTCCTGAAGGATATCGGTTTCCACTTCCTCCGTTTTGAACTGGTGGATGGACCGGCGTGCTTTGATTGCTGTTAATATGTCGATTGAAATCACCTCAGCTCGTATTCACTTCTATCACTATTATGCCATCCAGCCGGTCTGCTGCCCAGTCATAATCGACATAAACCGAGTATAAAACTGCTGGTAATCGAGATCGAAAGCTATGCGATGGTGGTTTTCCTGATTAGACCGGATCCGGTTATTCGACTGGCGGATATCGATAATACTTTGCCCCCGTGCCAAACTATCCAACTTCTGATCAATTTGAATCGGAAACCGTTCAAACACGAACATATTCTCATAGACGACAGCCATCAATGTAACAACATCATGCAGCGGGCTTCCGGATATGGCCGGATTACGCTGTTTATAAAACGCATAATAATAGTCTAGTAGTGGTTTTAAAATTTTCGCTTTTCCCGCCTGATTAATATAGTTTACCATCTGTGGTGTCGCAATAGCCTTTCTGGTCACATTTAATGGGACAATCGTTGTATTATGTGCATACTTTAAAACGATGTGCGCCGCCAACGGGTCCCCATAAAAATTAGCTTCCGCAACAGCAGTTACATTCCCGGGCGTCCAAAACGCGCCCCCCATAATGTAATACCCCTTCACATTACTCATTTCTGTCTGGTACAAAATAAACATAGTCGCAAGTGAGGTGAGCCTTCCAATATTAACAATGATCAGCTCATCCCCGTATTGCTTGATTATTTCTGCAACCTCCAGGAAATTTTCCTTCACAGAACCATCTTCGGCATGCGGTGGTATAATCGGCCCCAAACCATATTCGCCGTGTATTTCTGGAAAAAATTGCGGATTCTCCCCAGTCATCGGAATCTCTGCACCGGCAATGACTTTAACAGATGGACTGATATCAAATAAATCTCTGATATAGTGGATATTCGCAAGTGCTTTTTCCCTCGGTATATTCCCGTAATTAGCAACAATCCCCACGATGTCAATTGCATCATCAAAATGCCCGTAAATAAGTGCTGCTGTGTCATCAATGCCAATATCACCGAAAACAAGCATTTTTTGCGACAAACCATCCCCTCCTCCAATCACCGCATCCATACTTAACTTTATTCCAGGGGCGGAATGTCTTATACATCCATTTCTGTATAATAGTTACGGTTGGGGTAGAAGTGCAGATGGGAAGAATTCCTAAAAGAATAAAAAAGAGACGGAAATATCCGCCTCCCTAAAATATATTAGTTACTTTTCAAGTTATAAAAAGCATCTAAACCAGCGTATGCGCCCATTCCGGCCAATTCATCTTCAATCCGTAATAGCTGATTATACTTGGCTACACGGTCTGTCCGGGATGGAGCACCAGTTTTAATCTGACCTGCATTAGCAGCAACAGCGATATCAGCAATTGTCGCATCTTCTGTTTCCCCTGAACGGTGGGAGATAACAGCCGTGTATCCGGCACGTTTAGCCATTTCAATTGCCTCAAACGTTTCCGTCAGTGTTCCAATCTGGTTGACTTTCACCAAGATTGAATTGCCTGCTCCCTGTTCAATGCCATAAGAAAGCTTGCTTGTATTCGTCACAAACAAATCGTCGCCGACGAGCTGCACCCGATCGCCAATCCGGTCTGTCAGCATTTTATGGCCTTCCCAGTCATTTTCATCCAACCCGTCTTCAATGGAGATAATTGGATATTTATTGATCAGGTCCTCATACCAGTCAACCATTTCTGCTGCCGTACGGACAACGCCTTCACCTTTCAGATTGTACTTGCCATCTTCATAAATTTCGGAAGAAGCAACGTCCATGGCCAGTTTAACTTCTTCGCCTGGTTTGTAGCCGGCAGCCTCAATTGCCTCAACAATGGTTCCAAGCGCCTCTTCGTTGGAGCTGAGGTTTGGTGCAAAACCACCCTCATCACCGACACCCGTACTATAGCCTTTAGATTTCAGCACTTTTTTCAGTGCATGAAAAATTTCTGCACCAGTACGAAGCGCTTCTTTGAATGTTGGTGCAGCTGCAGGCATAATCATGAATTCCTGAATATCCACATTATTGTCCGCATGCTCGCCGCCATTCAAAATGTTCATCATCGGTGTTGGCAGTGTCTTCGCATTGAAGCCGCCCAAATAATTGTACAACGGCTGTTCAAGATAGCTTGACGCCGCGTGTGCCGCAGCAATGGACACACCAAGAATTGCGTTAGCCCCGAGCTTGCCTTTGTTTTCTGTACCATCGAGTTCAAGCATAATCTGATCAATGATGTTCTGCCGGGTTACATCAACACCCAGAAGTTCAGGTGCAATGACATCATTGACGTTTTCGACTGCTTTTTGTACGCCTTTGCCTAAGTAACGGTTTTTGTCATCATCACGTAATTCGACTGCTTCATATTCACCGGTTGAAGCACCGCTTGGCACTAGTGCTGCACCAAATGCACCTGACTCCGTGAATACCTCCACTTCAACTGTTGGGTTGCCGCGGGAATCAAGAACTTCGCGGGCATAAACATCTGTTATATATGGCATCCAACCACTCCTTTATTTTTTAATCAAAGTACTGCCGGTCATTTCTTCGGGTTTTTCGACATGCAGTAAATCAAGCAATGTCGGGGATAAATCCGCTAATATCCCCTCGTCGCGCAATGTTTCTCCCTCTCTCGTCACAATGACCGGAACAGGGTTTTTCGTGTGTGCTGTCATTGGATCGCCTTCAAGCGTAATGACTTCATCCGAATTGCCATGGTCGGCAGTGATAATGGCATTGCCACCGAGCTCAAGGATCTTGTCAACCACTTTCCCGAGGCACTCATCCACTGCTTCAATTGCTTTGATAGTCGGTTCAAGCATGCCGGAATGCCCCACCATATCTGGATTGGCGAAATTTAAAATAATCGCATTGTGCTCTTTGGCATCAAGCTCATCCAGCAGGGAGTCCGTTACTTTATACACACTCATCTCCGGTTGTAAATCATAGGTGGCAACTTTTGGTGAGTTAATCAGCACACGGTTTTCACCTGGAAATTCATTTTCGCGCCCGCCACTCATAAAAAATGTTACGTGCGGATATTTCTCCGTTTCCGCAATACGGAGCTGCTTCATCCCATTCTGTGCCAACACTTCACCAACTGTATTATCAAGGTTGGCCGGTTTGTAGGCCACATAGCCATCAATGGATTCACTGAATTCGGTCAGCATGACAAAGTCCAGATTTTTAGGCGGATGGCTGCCGCGGTCAAAGTCATGGAAGTCATCATTGGCAAATGTCCTGGATATTTGAATCGCGCGGTCAGGACGGAAGTTGTAAAAAATAATGGCATCTTCGTCCTGTACTTTCGCAACAGGGTTTCCAGCTTCATCTGTCATCACTGATGGAATCACAAACTCATCGTAAATTCCATTAGCGTAGGAGTCATCAATTGCCTCATATGGATCCTGATAAACGGGGCCTTCTCCGTAAACCATCGCGTCATATGCTTTTTTCACGCGGTCCCAGCGCTTATCCCGGTCCATGGAGTAATAACGGCCGGAAATCGTAGCAAACTGGCCAACGCCGTACTCGCGCATTTTTTCCTCTGTCTGCTTCACAAACTCTTTCGCTGTCTGCGGTCCGACATCACGGCCGTCCAGAAAGGCGTGTACATACACGTTTTGCAGTTCTTTTTCCTTCGCAAGCTTCAACAATGCAAACAGGTGGCTGATATGACTGTGAATGCCGCCATCCGACAGCAATCCAAAAATATGCAGCGCTTTATCATTTGCTTTCGCATGATCCATAGATTTCACGAAAGCACCTTTTTCAAAGAACTCGCCTTCTTTAATGGATAGATTAACCCTGGTCAGACTTTGGTATACAATTCTTCCGGCACCGATATTGAGGTGACCAACTTCCGAATTGCCCATTTGCCCCTCCGGCAGGCCGACTGCTTCCCCGCTTGCCTGCAACTGGGAGTGCGGGTATTGCTCCCAAAGGCGGTCAAAATTTGGTGTATGTGCCTGCTTGACGGCATTGCCTTTTTCTTCCTCACGCAGCCCAAAGCCATCAAGTATGATTAATGCGGCAAGATTTTGGTCCGTCATTTTGTACCTGCCTCCACAAGTTTCAGGAATGAATCCGGTTCAAGACTGGCACCGCCAACCAGGGCACCATCAATATCCGATTGTGCCAGCAGTTCGTCAATGTTGGCTGGCTTCACACTGCCGCCATACTGAATCACCAATTGTTCCGCAGTCCCTTCATCGGCAAAGCCTTTCACAACAGTACGGATTTGTGTGCAGACTTCATTGGCATCTTCACTGGAAGCTGTTTTGCCTGTTCCAATCGCCCAGATTGGCTCATAAGCGATGATAGAAGCAGCAATTTGTTCATTAGTCAGCCCTTCCAACGCTTTACGGACTTGTGATTCGATATGCGTCATAGTGTCATTCGCTTCCCGTTGTTCCAGCGTTTCACCGACACAAATAATCGGAGTCAGCCCATGTGAAAACGCTGCATGCACCTTTTTATTAACAGATTCATCCGTTTCGCCAAACAGTTCCCGGCGTTCAGAGTGGCCAATCACGACATGCGTGACACCAAGGTCCTGCAGCATGGCCGGGCTCACTTCACCGGTAAAAGCCCCGTTTTCTTCAAAATGCATCGTTTGTGCACCGATTTGCAGGTTACTACCTTTCGCCTTTTCCACCAGTGACGGCAAAAATGGGAATGGCGCGCACACAATGGCTTCCACATTGTCATCGTCAGGAAGTTTACCTGTTACATCACCGGCAAACCGATCCGCTTCAGCCGCTAGTTTATTCATTTTCCAATTTCCGGCTATTATTTTCTTTCGCATCATGCTCACCTCGCAGTATTTATTTATCATCTAACGCTTGTACACCTGGAAGAACTTTTCCTTCCATAAATTCGAGTGATGCTCCGCCACCGGTCGAAACGTGATCCATATCAGTGGCAAAGCCGAATTTTTCTACTGCTGCGGCTGAGTCACCGCCGCCAATTACGGTATAGCCTTCCGTGTTAGCGAGACTTTCTGCAACAGCTTTCGTTCCTCCTGCAAATAGACTATATTCAAACACACCCATTGGTCCGTTCCAAACAACCAATTTCGATTCGCTAATAATGCTGTCATATTTCTTGCGTGTTTCCGGACCAATATCAAGTGCTTCCCAGTCTTCAGGGATGTTTGTTATATCTACAACTTTTGTATTTGCCGTTTCTGAAAAATCATCTGCTACAATGGCATCTTCCGGCATCACAAATCGGACACCTTTCGCTTCGGCTTTTTGCATGAATTCCTTAGCCATATCAAGTTTGTCTTCTTCAAGCAATGACTTCCCGATTTCATAGCCTTGCGCTTTTACAAATGTATAGGCCAGACCACCACCAATAATCAGGTTGTCCACTTTATCGAGCAAATGGTCGATAACATTGATTTTATCCTTCACCTTGGCACCGCCAATAATTGCTGTAAATGGTCGCTCAGGATTTTCCAGTGCTTTCCCCAGTACTTCTATTTCTTTTTCCATCAAAAACCCAGCCGCGGCAGGCAGCTTTTCTGCAACACCTGTTGTTGATGCATGGGCTCGATGGGCTGCACCAAACGCATCGTTCACATACAAATCAGCCATGTTGGCAAAGGCCTCAACTAATTCCGGGTCGTTTTTTTCTTCTCCCGGTTCAAAGCGAACATTCTCAATAAGGATAATATCACCATTGCTGACTTGCGAAAGCGCTTCGTTGATTTCTTTTCCATATACTGCATCCGTTTTAACTATATCTTTTCCAGCCAAGTCACTCAAGCGTTCGGCAACTGGATCAAGCCGTAACTCTTCTGTTACTTCACCTTTAGGGCGGCCAAGATGACTGGCGAGAATCACAATTGCTCCGTTTTCTGCCAAATGCTCAATTGTCGGCAGTGCGGCTCTGATGCGTGTATCATCCGTAACCTCGCCATTCTTCATCGGCACGTTAAAGTCAACGCGGCAAAAGACTTTTTTCCCTTCTACATCAAGATCATGAAGCGTTTTTTTATTCATGCAAAAAACCTCCCACATAGTACGAAATATGTAACCATTAGTGCGTATTTCCTGGTGAAAAAACAGGTTTGAGAAACCGGAGACGACCGGTTTCACAATGTTTACACCTGCTGTGATTGTTCCACCCCTGATCCTCGAAAAAAGGAGGAGGATGCCCCTCCCCCAATTTTGCCTTATAGTCCTTGTTTAGCGATATAGACAGCAAGATCAACACAGCGTGCGGAATAGCCCATCTCATTATCATACCATGATACGACTTTTACCATGTTGTCTTCAAGTGTCATTGTAGACTGCGCATCAAATAGTGATGAATGGGTGTTACCAACAATGTCACTGGAAACAAGCGGTGCTTCTGTATAACCTACGATTCCTTTCAGCTCACCCTCTGCAGCTGCTTTAAAGGCATTGTTCACTTCTTCTTCTGTTACATTTTTATCAAGTTCTGCGACCAAGTCTGTTAAGGAACCATCTGGTGTTGGCACACGCACGGCCATGCCATCCAGCTTGCCATCCAGATCGGGCAGGACTTTGCCGACCACTTTAGCTGCACCTGTTGTTGTCGGAATTACGTTTTGTGCAGCTGCACGAGCCCTCCGGTAGTCTTTATGCGGCAAGTCAAGAATTTGCTGGTCATTCGTATAGGAGTGGACTGTTGTCATTAAGCCGCGTTTCAGGCCAAATTGTTCATGCAATACTTTTGCCAGCGGTGCCAGGCAGTTTGTCGTGCACGATGCATTGGAAACAACGTGGTGCTTAGCCGGATCGTAATCTTCTTCGTTGACACCCATCACCATTGTCAGGTCTTCTTGTTTAGCCGGTGCTGAAATAATCACTTTTTTGGCTCCAGCATCAAGGTGTTTTTTCGCGTCATCACGCTGGGTGAAACGGCCGGTAGATTCAATCACCACATCGACACCGAGGTCCCCCCAGCCAAGATCAGCAGGATCACGTTCGGAAAGTACCTGGATTTCTTTACCGCCAACAACAATATTCGACCCATTTACCGTCACTTCTTCTTCCAGGGTGCCGTGTACAGAATCATATTGCAGCAAGTGTGCAAGCATATTGGCGTCCGTTAAGTCGTTAACAGCAACAACTTCTACCTCATCATTTTTCAACGCCTGACGGAACACATTACGACCAATGCGTCCAAATCCGTTAATACCCATTTTCAGTGCCATCTATAATTCCTCCTAATTTACATTACTTAAATTTATTTTAAAGGGCAGCATTTTCCCTTAAAATCGCTTCAGCAGCAGCCTCATCAGTTATCAGCAAATCACTTCTCCCCTGTTTAAAATAGGAAGTGATCGCTTGAGCCTTTGATTGACCACCGGCCACCGTAATCACGCACTGATTGCGTTCAGATAAATCATGCAAGTGAATGCCGATTGTCCGGACCTTATGAACAATAGCACCAGAAGCGTTGAAGTAATAGCCAAACGCTTCGCTGACAGCCTTTTCTTCTTCCAGTTTCCGAAGTATATCCTCGGATGTCTTGCGGCGTTTAGCCATCGTGATAGCATCGCCAATTCCGTGCAAAACAGCATTTGCATCTTTGATAAGATTCAAAACTTCCGTGACAGCAGGCTCCTTGATCATCGTCCGGTACGAACTTTCACTTAATGGATCCGGAACGTACAGCAAACGATAGTTTCCGTGTGCCTGTCTGGCCATCTTGGCGGCAATTGTATTTGCCTGGCTTTCTTCCTTTTCACCAATACCACCTCTTGCAGGAACGAATAAACAATCTTTTTCCTCACTAAGGGGGGCCATCATATCCGCAACGGCGGCCATTGTGGTTCCACCTGTAACAGCAATCGTTTCGTGTGATGACATATTTTCCTGTAAAAATGAAACGCAGATTTTACCCATTTCTTGTTTTACCCATTCTTGATCGTCGCTATTACCGGGAACAATGGCAACATTAGCTACTTGTAATGTTTCCTTGAGTTGTTTTTCTAAAACACTCAGCCCCATTGCTTCATGCATGAAAGACGCTAACTGGTCAATCACTAATTTTCCCTCTTTTGTCAATTGCATTCCTTTCGATGTCATTCCGATCAGGCCTTGTTTGGACAGAAGGTTTACCTCACCGCGAATATGCCGCTCTGTAAGATTCGTGTTGTCAGCCAGAGCCCGTCTCCCAATCGGCTCAAGGAGTTCAATGTTCTGCAGAATGACATATCGCTGCTGCATGACTTCCAGCAAATCGGGGTATAATTTTTTCTGCAGATCCAATATTCCTTGCATAAAAGACTCCTCCGCTGGTCAAATTAAGTCCCGGACTTTTATTCAGCGTCCCGCAACAACCAAAAAAAGGGGAAAACTTCTGTTCCACTATTATTTTACCACAGATACCGGCTTATACAAACATTTTGAATCAGGCTTTCGTCGTTTTCTTTAATGCCTGCTCCAGTACCTCATAGCTGATTTCCTCACAATGTAATGCTTTGCCCCCTATTTCAACTGCCGGGATGAGAAGCTGATATTCTTCCAGCCATTCATCCCTGGAGTAAATATCCCGAACTTCAATCTCAAATGTATATTCATGCTGCAATATATCAAGCATAGCCTGAACCTGGTCACATAACGGACAATTTTCTTTCGTATAAAATAGAAGATGCTGCAATCTTGACTCCCCTTTATTTCCTTTTCGTTGATGCTGGCAGACCCAACTGTTCCCGATATTTCACGATAGTCCTCCGTGCAGCAGTTATCCTGAATTCCTCCTGCAGACGGTCTTTAATTGCCTGGTCGGACAATGGCTTCCGTTTATCTTCATTTTTTATGAGTTCAGCAATTAATTGTTTGATAACAAACGACGCAGTCTGCTGTCCATCCTTTTGCCTCACGCTTGACTGCAGAAAAAACTTCAGCGGTATAACCCCGTGTTTCGTTTGGACATATTTATTGGCTATTGCCCGGCTGACCGTGGAAATATGCATATCCATTTCCGCCGCAAGGTCCTTTAACGTAAGTGGCTGCAGCATAAAAGCTCCATGGGCGAAATACAGCTGCTGTTTCTTAACGATTGTTTCAATCACAAGTTCCAATGTGTTCCCCCGAAAGTGAATAGCTTGCTTCAGCCAGTTCAGCTGCTGATATTTATCTTTCAAATAATCTGCAGCCTCCTTATCATCCGGCCGGAAACTCTTATACGAATCATTTATTTCAATTGCAGGCGAGTGCCACTTATAAAACTGAATTTTCCATTTGCCATTATCTTCATAAATATATGCTTCCGGGATGATATATTCAGTCTTCTTCGCTGATAAAAGCTGCCCCGGCTTTGGGTGACAGGCCTTGATCTGCTGCACAATCTCATTTGCCTCTGTTTCCGTTATTTGAAAATGGTCACTTATGGCCGTTATATCTTCGTCCGCGAGCCATTCCAGATGGTCTTCCAGCAACTCTTCGGCAACAAATTTTGTCCCTACTAATTGCAGAAGAATGCATTCCTTAAGTGACCTCGCCCCGATACCGGCTGGTTCTAGCGACTGGATCAGTCCGAGGGCTTTTTCCACCTGTGAGCGGCTTATCGAACACTGTTCTGCCCAGGTTTCTAAATCAAGTTCCAAGTAACCATCCTCGTTAAGGGAATCAATGCCAAACAGGACAGCAGGCCGAAGCTTTTCCGGTACATCAATCGTATACAGCTGATTTTTTAGCTGATCATACATCGTTTCTTCTGCTTGATTAATTTCCCCAATTGCTGGCTGTGTTCCTCCAGCTTGTTTGAAGCTCTCGAGCTCATAATCGTAGCTGACATCCTCGATTAACGGATTTTCTTTTGCGATTTCCTGAATGTATTCAACCACTTCCATTCCTGTAAATTGAAGCAGCTGGATAGACTGGATTAGCGACTGATTCATCTTAAGCTGCAGTTTCTGTTCCTGAACTATTTTCGGCCGCATGAAAAGTCCCCCATCCATCCTGATTAATTTCAGTTTGCCACAAAACAGACAAAAACGCACGTTTCCTGTACCCTGATCAGTTAAATTTCGTGATATGTATCACACCACGTCAATCCAATGCGAAATACAATGAAAGTAAATAAACCAAAGTTGGTGATCTATTATGGTCTGGGAGCTGAGGCAGCTGACACTGTTCATTCATATCCTTCTGGCAATTACCTGGGTCGGCGGTGTATTTTTTGTTGGCTGGGGTGTTTTTCCTGCTGTCAGAAACATGACTTTTACCCGGCAAAGAGAATTATTGCTAGCACTTATGCAATGGTCACACAAATTGCTGGCAGCTGCCGGTAGTGGTGTCATTGCAACCGGCTTACTGCTTGGCACTGCTTTTGGCCCAGTCAGTAGCTGGAACTATATTTGGCTTACACAATACGGAAATATCTGGATTACAGCGTTCATTATCGGCAGCCTTACACTGCTCTGGGGGATATTTGTTGGGTTTAGACAGGCGATCAGCGTATGTTCGGATGAGACACTATGGAAGCGGGCAGACACTGGCGACAAAAAACCACTGTTCCAGGCTCTTACCAGAACCGCTATATTTGAATCTGTTGAGGTGGTGGGGTTTATTACGCTTATTGTGCTGATGGTTTCACTATAATGAAGGGAGTTCCCAACATGTTGTACTCTGCTGCAAATCATAAACAAGAAGTATTTTATTACCGTGCGTCATGGCTTCAGCTGTTCCGGCCCTTGACATTGACCGGGACACTCACGCCGATTCTATCCGGAACCGGTATTGCTGCCGTAAAAGGACCTGTTCAGCCGGGTGTATTTCTGGCAATGCTGGTCGCAGCGCTATTCGTACAATCTGCCACAAATCTACTCAATGATTATTACGACTTTCTGCATGGACAAGACAAAATGAAATGGACGGCAGATCACTCGAATGCAAAAGGGCCAACACATACAGCTGTTTTATTTGCCGCCGTCTTCATGCTGAGCGCGTCCATCCTCATTGGTTTCTGGCTCGCCGCCCAAAGTACCTGGTGGATCATTTCGGCCGGTGCTGCCGGCATTCTGTTCGGGTACCTTTATTCAGCAGGGCCCCGTCCCCTCTGCTCCATTGGGCTGGGGGAAACTGTAGCATTTGTCTTTCTTGGACCTGTCGTTACCATAATAAGCTATGTTGTTCAGGGTTATGGACTGAATGTAAGTATCACAGCGGTGTCTTTGACATTTGCCTGGCTAATTGCATCGATGATTCTGACAAATAATATCCGGGATATTGAAAAAGACAGCACATTCCGCCGAACACTAGCTACTATGCTTGGACGTACAAAAGCAGTTCATTTACTTACGGCTCTTCTCACACTCGTATATGTTACTGCAATCTGTTTCATTGCCACCGGTGCCCTGCCTGTTTCATCCATGATTATTCTACTGGCGATACCACTAGCTGTCCGTCTAAGATGGTCCTTACGGAAAAACGCTGCCAGGTCTGATGAATTAGCCGCTATGAAGCTGGCTGCATGGCATCACTGGGCTTTCGGGCTGCTAATGGCACTGGGAATATGGATTTAGCCGGATCAACAAAAAAAGGAGCCTGTATCATGTCGTATATGATACAGGCTCCTTTTGATTTATAGCGCGCCCGGGAGGACTTGAACCCCCGACCCCTGGTACCGGAAACCAGTGCTCTATCCAGCTGAGCTACGAGCGCATGAACAACGAATTGATTCAGACACAATTGATATTATAACGCCACTTGCGATTTTTAACAAGTGTTTTTTTATTATTTACGCTACAAAATTGTTATTTGTTAAATTAAAATTTTTGAGAAAAAAGGGAAAAACACCAATTACGCCAGAGGCGGTTGTATAATATAAGTCAATTCAAAACAATCAAATAATTCCTACAGAGGAGGCTATTCATGACTGATTCAGCATCCCCTCTTCTTAAAGTCCTAGACTTGCGCACTCACTTTTTCACAAAAGCGGGTACTGTCAAAGCGGTTGACGGGGTCAATTTCAGCATCAAACCCGGGGAGACATTGGGTATTGTCGGTGAATCCGGATCAGGCAAAAGTATGATGGCGATGTCGATACTCGGGCTCATCCCCTCTCCACCAGGTAAAATCGTGGGTGGAGAAATAGATTTTAAAGGAGAGAATTTGCTTGAAAAGTCGGCCAAACAAATGCGCAATATCCGCGGCAATGAGATAGGTATGATATTTCAGGACCCCATGACCTCGCTAAACCCTGTCTTTACCGTAGAAAAACAAATGATGGAAACCATTCTGGCACATGAGAAGATATCCAAAAAGCAGGCAAAGGAGCGCATTCTAGAATTGCTTGATTTAGTCGGTATCCCTGAGCCAAAGAAACGCCTAAAAAGCTATCCGCATGAATTCAGCGGCGGCATGCGGCAGCGAGTGATGATCGCCATGGCTCTTTCTTGCAATCCGTCACTGTTAATTGCTGACGAACCGACAACAGCACTCGATGTAACCATTCAGGCTCAAATTCTGGAGTTATTCAAACGTATGCAAAAAGAAATGAACATGGCTATCATCATGATCACACATGACCTTGGTGTTGTTGCTGAAGTCTGTGACCGTGTCATGGTTATGTACGGGGGGAAACCAGCAGAATTCTCGGAAACAACCAATCTGTTCGATAATGGTAAACACCCATACACACACGGACTCATGAATTCCATACCCAAAATAACACCAGACAAACAGAAGCTGGAGGCAATCGAAGGTGTCCCACCTGATTTGCATTCATTACCGGCAGGATGCAGTTTCGCACCAAGGTGCAAACATGTCATGGAAGAATGTATGACAACCGACCCTGAACTGAATAAAATAGGGGATCAGCATTACGTCCGCTGCCTGCTTTATGAACAATCCAAAAAGGCGGTGGAAACATGAATACATTATTAGAAGTCAGCAACATTAAAAAACATTTCCCGCTGAAAAATAAGCAGCTGTTTTCCAGCGAAAAACCAGTTTTAAAAGCGGTCGACGGCATTTCCTTCTCCGTCCAAAAAGGAGAAACTCTTGGCCTTGTTGGTGAAAGCGGGTGTGGCAAATCAACTGCAGGCCGAGTCATTCTGAAACTGTTGGAAGCTTCCAGCGGTAACATTTATTTTAAAGGCGAAAATATTACTCAATTCAAAGGTGAACAAATGCGCAAACTCCGCAAAGAAATGCAGGTTATCTTTCAGGACCCATACGCTTCTCTCAACCCGCGGAAAACCATTGCGCAAACCATAATGGAGCCGATGAAAATTTTTCAAGTGCCTAAAGATGAACAGAATCAGCGATTGGAGCGTCTGCTGGATGTGGTCGGTCTGCAGTCCTACCATAAGTACCGCTATCCGCATGAATTTAGTGGTGGTCAGCGTCAGCGAATCGGTATCGCCAGAGCACTTGCTCTTGATCCAGAGCTGGTCATATGCGATGAGCCTGTTTCAGCATTGGATGTGTCTATACAGGCCCAAGTGATTAATTTAATGGAAGATTTGCAGCAGGAGTTCAATCTTACTTACATTTTTATCGCCCATGACCTGAGCGTTGTCCACCACATCAGTGACCGTGTCGCCGTCATGTACCTCGGTGAATTGGTGGAAATTGGCAATGTCCGTGATGTTTACCAGGATCCAAAGCACCCATATACACAGGCACTGTTATCCGCTGTTCCCGAAGCAGACCCCTACCATGAAAAACAGCGGGTCATACTAAAGGGGGATTTGCCTTCACCTGCCACCCCCCCGCAAGGATGCAAATTTCATACACGCTGCCCGTTTGCTGAAGAAATTTGCCACACTGAAAAACCAGTGATGAAACAAGTTTCCCCAGACGGACAAATGGCGGCCTGTCACTTTGCCAAGGAGGTGGTTGGATAAGCTGAACATTCCATTTAGAGAAGATGACCATAAAGAATAGGAACCATAACTGCCATAACTGATTTTTCATTTTTCAAAGGGGGACTTATTTTGAAGAAACGTCATTACATGCTGCTGTTTTCACTGCTTTTTACTGTAGTATTTTTCCTGGCTGCCTGCACAGAAGATGCCGGCAGCGGATCAAGCGACGGAGCTTCTGATGACACGTCGAATGAAGAGGGTACTGAAGAAGGTGCCAGAAGTGACGACGGTGAAAAGACACTTGTATTCGGACGTGGAAATGATTCACTTCAGCTGGACCCATCCAAAGTTACAGACGGTGAATCCATTTATGTTACTAATCAGATTTTTGACCCCTTAGTCAGATACAAAGAAGAAAGCACAGAAGTCAAGCCTGCATTAGCAACCGAATGGGATACCAGTGATGACGGATTGGTTTGGACTTTCCAATTAAGGGATGATGTAACTTTTCATGATGGTACGGATTTTACTGCCGAAGATGTTGTATATAACTTCGAGCGATGGACGACTTCCGGAGACTTTTCCTACTATGCCTACATGTTTGGTTCTACCGAAGAGGATATGGGGGGGATTATTGAAAAGGTAGAGGCAACGGATGATTATGAAGTTCAATTCACACTATCAGAACCAAATGCCCCCTTTCTTCAAACATTAGCCATGCCGCCATTCGGCATTGCAAGTCCTGAAGCAATTGAAGAATATGGAGAAGACTTTTTTAAGAACCCGGTTGGTACCGGACCGTTTATCTTTGAAGAATGGGTTGCAGATGACAGAATCACACTTACCAGAAACGATGATTATTTTGGAGAAACAGCCAAGGTGGACAAAGTAATCTTCCGTACGATTCCTGATAATGGGGCAAGATTTCTGGAGTTGCAGGCTGGGTCAATTGATATGATGAAAGGTCTTAACCCACAAGATATCCAAACTGCCGAAGATGATGACAGCCTCCAGGTTATTCGCAGACCTTCCATGAATGTTAGCTATATGGCTTTCAATACAAGTAAGGAAGGTCCAATGTCCGAAAAACTTGTCCGTCAGGCTATAAATCTAGCCATTGATAAAGAAGAATTGATGACCTTGTATGAAGGAATTGGAAAGCCTGCTAAGAACCCTCTTCCACCTTCATTATGGGGGTATAATGATAATATTGAAGATTATGGATATGACGTAGAACAAGCAAAAAAATTACTCGCCGAAGCTGGGTACGCAGATGGTTTTGAGGTAACATTGCACACATTTGCTAACCCAAGGCCATATATGCCGCAGCCTAAAGTCACAGCGCAGGCAATTCAGGAAATGCTAAAAGACGTAAATATCAATGTAGATGTAATTGTTAATGACTGGGACACACATACGTCAGGAGAGGACACAAGTTACGACATGAAATTTTTAGGCTGGACCGGGGATAATGGTGATCCTGATAACTTTCTGTATGTCCTGCTGGATAAAGATAACGCCAATGCTTCTGCAGGAAATGTCGCTCTTTATAAGAGCGATGAGGTGCATGATCTATTAAAAGCAGCACAAACGGAAATGGACCAGGACAAACGTATAGAATATTATATGGAAGCACAGGAGATTATCCATGAAGATGCACCATGGTTCCCGATCGCACACACTACCCCGCCAATTGGTGCTAATAAAAATGTAGAAAACTATGTACCACATCCAACAGGTACTGAACCATTTAACTTGCTTGACATTAACAAATAAAAAACTATTCCAAGCCGGAAATAACATTTCAGGAGTCAGCATCAGCAAAACCCTTTTGCTCACCTGTCTCCTGAGGTTATTCTCCGGATTAATGGAGGATATCCAAAATGCTAAAATACATTTTTAAAAGGTTAATAATGATAATCCCTGTGCTCATTGGCGTCTCCATACTGACTTTTTCCCTGATTCATTTAATTCCTGGAGACCCAGCAAAAAGTATGCTGGGGACAAAAGCTACGGAAACACAGCTTGAACTATTACGAGAGGAATTAGGTTTGAATGACCCTTATGTCGTTCAGTATGGAAATTTTTTAGGAAAAATACTACAAGGTGATCTGGGTGAATCTATCCAGTCCAATGAGTCTATCGCTTATGAACTTCTGCAAAAACTTCCCGCAACAATTGAACTGACTGTTTTTGCAATGATTTTAGCCATTGTTATTGGTGTTGTTGCCGGTGTTATTGCGGCTGTCAAACAATATTCATGGTTTGATAATATTAGTATGACAGGTGCACTATTCGGAGTCTCCATGCCCATATTTTGGCTTGGATTAATGATGATTTTAGTCTTTTCCGTTCAGCTCCAGCTGCTGCCTCCATCAGGAAGATTATCATCAAGCGTTGAACTTGAAACAGTAACCAATTTTTATTTATTGGACAGTATATTGACATGGAATTGGATCGCTTTTAAAGATGCTTTCTTTCATTTACTAATGCCCGGCTTGGCGCTTGGAACTATACCAATGGCAATCATAGCCCGTATGACACGTTCAAGCATGCTCGAAATCATGCGGCAGGATTATATACGAACTGCACATGCTAAAGGATTGAGGAAACAACTCATCGTATTCCGGCATGCGCTGAAGAATGCATTTCTGCCCGTCTTAACTGTCATAGGCCTGCAATTCGGCTTCTTGCTTGGTGGTGCTGTGCTTACTGAGTCCATATTCTCATGGCCAGGAGTAGGTCGATACGTTTATTTGTCCGTTTTAGGCCGTGACTACCCAGTAGTTCAAAGCACTATATTAATAATAGCTACTATTTTTGTTTTTGTTAACTTGATAACAGACCTTCTTTACAAATACTTCGATCCCAGAATTCGTTATGAATAAGCAAATACACTTTGCTATATTCCAATTATGAGGAGAGGGTGTGAACTATTGTCACTTCAGCCGAACCCTATACCAGAACCGGACTATCCTGAAAACGAAGATACCAAACATGCAAAGGCAAGAAGAAAAATTTGGACGGAATCTATCCTCCGTATCATGAAAAGTAAAACATCGCTGATAGGATTTTGTATAATACTTATTTTAATCATTACAGCATTATTTGCTCCATTTATCGCAACCCATAGTCCAACTGAACAATCAATTATTAATCAATATCAGGAACCATCATCTGAACACTTACTTGGCACTGACGCACTTGGGCGGGATATTTTCAGCAGAATTGTTTATGGGACGCGTATATCTATACAAATAGGGGTTATAGCAGTCGGTATCTCGATGATTATCGGAGTGCTTTTAGGTGCTGTGGCTGGTTACTTCGGAAAATGGATTGACCAGGTCATTATGCGTTTTATTGATATTTTATTGGCTTTTCCCAGTATTCTGCTGGCAATTGCTCTCGTAGCCGTACTGGGGCCAAGTTTAAAAAATGCCATGATAGCAATCGGCATTATAGGCATACCACAATTTGCAAGAATTGTCCGCTCTGCTGTACTGTCTGTTAAAGAGACGGAATATATTGAAGCGGCTAGGGCAATAGGTGCTAAGCATGGTAGAACGCTTATTCAGCATGTGCTACCTAACTGTACGGCCCCAATTATCGTACAGGCAACGCTCAGCATCGGAACAGCTATTCTGGATGCTGCCGGTCTCAGTTTTCTGGGTCTTGGTGCACAGCCTCCCAAGCCGGAATGGGGAGCAATGCTGAGTGATGGACGTGCCGCTTTGCAGAACGCGCCATGGGTTATCACATTTCCGGGACTGGCAATATTTTTCGTTGTGATCGGATTCAACCTTTTTGGCGACGGGCTGCGTGATGCATTAGATCCAAAATTAAAAGAATAATTGCCATATTGCAAAATTGTAGTGTATGATAAAGGTAAAGCAATTGCTTTGCCTTTTTTCAACTTTAGGGGGAAGGATACATAATGCAAAAACATGTACCCACACTCATCTGTTTCTGTCTTGCTCTGGTATTTTCCTTTGTATCGTACAGCACAGCCCAATCCGAACACTTTAACACGTACCCAAATCTTCCTGCTCCTATCGCTGAGGAAAAAATCCTGATTACTTCAGCCGGACAAGCAGCTGAGAACATCATTCTATTAAGCGTTGCCGAAAAGCTTAACCTTGAGGCAGATTACAGACCAAGAGCACTTGGCACCGATCTGTACGATTATAACAGTGTTGTTATCATGCTCGGTTCGAGTGCCAATGGCCTGTCACATACAGGGCGGTCTTTTCAAGAAGAACTTAGCCGGGTATCATCACTGATTCAGGAAGCAGATGCAGCCGATTTGCCAGTAATCCTTATAAATGTATCCGCCCCTCTCCGTCATCATGTGCAGACAAGGGAACTGTTTGAACAAATTGCGCCGTCAACCGACTATTTTATTGGACTGCGATCAATAAGGAACGCAGAATTTTATATCCAGACCCTGCGCAATCATTCGGTCCCCGTCACCCTTATTACTCGGCTGGATGACATTCATACACCTTTTAACGCCATATTTCGCTGACAAAGGACTGGTGCTCACATGGCTCATGCCAGAAAAAGATTAATAACCGGTATGATAGGTCTGGTACTGGTAGGGTATGGAACTGCCCTCCCCTCCCTGTATGAGAACTGGTCTGGTTTTATTATTGACCATCTGCATGACAGCATTGTTAAGGGTGACAGCGGGCTGTTGCTGATAACGACGTTTGTATTTATTGCTAGGTACATCATTATCTTTTTCTTCCAATATTTTGGTGCCATGCTTATCAGCCATGCAATCGCCAGATTTCCGGATTCCATGATTTTTTCAGTATCATTTATCGGTTGTATAGTGCTGGCGGCTGCAGCATTCAACCTAATCCATTATGAGCATTTTTCATACACCGGACATCTGCTGACAGCTGGAATTGTCACCTTGCTTCAGCTGTATATCCCAAAACAGAAACATTATTATGTTATTTTCTCCATTATTTCGGTTCTTGTGCTCATTGCCATTCTCTGGCTGCACCTGATCCCAGCACTTACACCATTCGGACTTGGAAAGAACGATTTTGCTGCCAGCATTAAAAGGGCGGATCAATTCCTTACAGGTAGCAGTCTATTAAACACCATTGCCGCCATCTTCTTTAGCGTCTTCCTTACCATCGCTGTTATCTTTACACTTTTAATTTATCTGGTAAACAAACAGGCAGAAACCATGAAAAAATATTACATACAGGAAGAAGAACTAAAAGAAACGCAGAGCGCACTGATGGAATCAAAGGTCTACCAAGAAATCGGCATGCTGGTCCACGATTTAAAAACACCACTTGTAACAATCGAAGGGCTTATTTCGTTGATTGATCTTCGGGTAAAAAAAGAAAATGGAATCATGCAGGACTATTGCACACAAATGAATAATTCTATCGATAAAATGAAAGACATGATATCCGAAATACTTTATGAAAATACGAAAGGTTCATTGTAAAATGAAATGCAACAGCTAAATAAATAGAAAGCCATCGTGAAACCACGTATAATTA